>CAJBRS010000030.1 GCA_903958115.1 uncultured bacterium
AGCACGTCTTTGATAACCTCTATATCTCCTTCTAGTCTTTTCTTGTCATTATCGTCTAAGTAATCACTAATATCGTCAACAAAAACTAAATGTGATGTAATCGGCCCAATCTCGTCTAGAGATTCGATTAATGAATTAAAAACAGATTCGCTTGTAACCTCAACATTTGCTGGCACAAGGTTCTCTTGGAGCTTTCCCTTAAAAACAGTGAAGCCTACTCCAACACTGTTTGTTTTCGAGGTGGTTCGAAAATTCTGAAAAGTACCCACACTGCTCAAATTCTCATTCTTAAAAACTGAGTCCCAGTACTTGAGCGAAGTGCTTGAGAGGTAACCTTTGTCATATAGAATTTTCGCGGTTTGCAACAAAACAAATAAAAGTATTTTTTCACGTATATTGTCGGTTCCGCTGTTTATTCTATCTTCAGTAAATGCTGTAATAGATATTCTTTTTGCGCTCAAAAGATCATGATCCTGAAATTTTTGTTCAAGATATCTTGCGATGGCAGTTTTACCTGCGCCTTTTCTGCCAGCGAGAATAGAGTAGTTGCCTTCTATAATTTGCTTGAGTAAGCCAGAATCATGAAAACAATCGACCAGGAAGAGATCTTTCTCCGCCTGCGTTTGAGCCTGCACCATAAAGCGCTCTTGCCCGGACATATATAAATTATACTCTAAACAATTATCTTTGTGATACGAAACAATATTGTCCTTTCTGGGAAGGTGTTGGAACTTATTTAGACGCCTCCCGTTATCTCTTTTAAGGATTAATTTGGGTAATTATCCCCAATATTGTAAAATATTCTTCACCTTGTTTACAGCTATATATATGCTAATATCTTAATCAAGGCCTGCCAGGGTTACCTGGCGGGGTCCCCGAAGAGACGGTAGGAGCCTTATACAGATTAAGTGCCTCGGTAAATTCGGAGACTCGATCAGCCGCCAAAGTTTTTAGTTTAGTCTGAGTTATATCCTCGGGCCTTTTTCTGCATAAATTCTGCATTATTTCCTCGACAGCTTTCAATTTGGTGTCCACCCTATTATTCTTTGCCGCAGAGGGATAAGAACGGCTTTTGCCATATTCATTATTATAATGAGCCCACCCGAAAAGGTCTGCGATCTCTAAACCAAAACTTAATCCCTTTTTATTTTGAAAAGTTAAACTGTGTATTCTTTTAAGACTACTTCTTGCCCAAGTCTGATATACAGTTCCAGAAGCAAAAGTTGACTCATGAGTTGCCGATATAAACCCCCTAAGAACCGCTTCGTCATCTTGGCGTCTGGACTCAGCAATCACCTCTCCTTGAGCGTCTTCTTGTTCTAAAAAATGTCCAAATTCCAACACAATTTTTCGTGTCAAAGATTCATAAAGAAAATCGTGCAATCCATTTCTTTTTAAATAGTTCGTAATTGTTTTTTCTGAAACTCCTTTTTTGCGCGCTTCTTTTTCAACTAATTTTTTAAAAGGAGATTTGTCCACACGAAAGATCAAACATCTGATATCTGCACCTTCAATAAGTGAAGACAATCTGCCAAAAAAAGTATTAATTTGCGAATATACAAGCCGTTTATTTCGTACCTTCTCGTTTTCAAATAAATCAAATGCGTGAATGTTTTCATCTGTCGGCACTTCAGATTTTTCCTTTAAAGAGACCATATAGCTTGAAAGTGCCGTATGAAGGTCTTTGTTGAGGATAATACTTGAAAGGAGAAAATGGTCGCCAGCATCAGATATTTTTGATTTACCT
>CAJBRS010000031.1 GCA_903958115.1 uncultured bacterium
ACGTAGGCCGCGAGGCCATTCAAAATCTTGCGATTGTTCACGTTGATTTTGAAGTTGGTGACGCCGAGAGCTGTGAGAGTTTCGTACATTAATGAGATGATTTCAGCGTCTGCACTGATGCGGTTTGAACCGACGATGTCGGCATCAAACTGCATAAACTCGCAGAAGCGTCCGGCTTGGGGCTTTTCCCCACGCCATACTTTGCCCATCTGGTACCGTTTGAATGGTCTGCTGATCTCGTCGGGATACAACGAAACGACTCGAGCGAGAGGAACCGTGAGATCAAAACGCAAAGCCAAGGACGAAAATTCACTCCGTAGTGATGCCCTGTAGATTTGTTTTTTGAAGTCTGGGTCGCCGCCAGTTAGGACTTCTTCGCGTTCGATGCCAGAGGTATCGAGTGGAAGAAAACCAAAGCGTTCGAAAACGCTTCTGATGGTATCGAGCATCCACTGCCGAGGGATCATGTCCGCCGGAAGATAGTCCCGAAAACCTGAGGCCAATGCTGGACTGATGATTTTACCAACAGTATCTTGACTCATATTATTAGCTCCTTTTTTGGTTTGCTTTTTTTTGTGAAATTTTCTTTCAGAGAACCCTTATTAACTAAGGTTATAAACGTACACTACCATAAAAAATGGGGAAGTAAAGATATTAAAAAGCCCCGACCAGTGTAGTGGTCGAGGCGGTTTTTAGCTTTCCTTTAAGTTATTCAATCTTTGCGAGAACGAAGGCTTCACCTTTGCCTTCCACATTCCTGGCGAAGATGATCACTGTATCTTCGAGAGCTCTTACTTCGATCTCTCCATCGACGCCGATGACTTCACCTTTTTTGATTTCTTCAAAATCGCCAAATTTTCGGGCAATTTTGAAGTTCGTTTTTGTGTGATAAATATCATGGGCGTAGATTATCTTTTGATTGGGTGTTTTTGGTGGAATGTCCCCATCAATTAACCCCATCAAAATCAGGAACGCTTGGATGGAATTTTCAGCCATTGCTGGCCCGTCCTTGTCCAGGTGGTATCCGCACTCAATGCAGATACCCCTACCACCTTTTTTGTTCATATAATAGTCTGTCCCGCCAGGATGTATGACATCCCAGCCGTGAGAAACTATCTGAAATGGTAGGCGCGAGACAATGTCGAACGAGTGTGGCTCGCAGATGGAGAACGGAGTGCTCTTCTCGCTACTACTTGAGTGAATATCGAGGAGGGCCTCACTTTCGTCGAGATAAGGCATAATTTCCAGTGCGCGCTTGCGTTCGTAAGACTCGAGTTGTCGACGATCAGCAAAAAGAGATTCGTCCTTGAAGGCGCGGTTCATGTTCATGTCGGTCTCCCGAACATTTTGTTCGATGGCCCTGAGATTGGCGATGATGAGGTGTACTTTTCCTCGAGCGATAGAAAAGTTCGGTAGAAGCTTTGCGATCGCTATTACACCACTAGGTTCATTCCCATGAACATCACCCATGATGGTCACTGTTGGACCTGGTTGCTTACCCACAAAGGTAAAGATATTGTTAGACATAATTAATCTTTCTGTTGCTGTTGTTTGACTGTTTCAGTGTCAAACAATATAGGATTTTAAACAAAAGACAAGTTTTTAGAGTTTACGACATCGTACAAAGCAGAAGGCTGCTTGTGGTAAAAAGCCCATTCTTTATCACCGAAACTAAAGTGCCACCATTCGCCAAGAAAGGGGGCGAATCCTTGATTCATCATGATTTTTTGCAAGAGTAGGCGATTTTCTTTTTGGTTTTCACTAATGTGAGGGTAAAGTGTGTAAGCAATATCACCAAACTCAGATATTTTTGAGCCCATATCTATTTCAATGTTATTTTTAGAATCCCAGATAGTTAAGTCGACTGCACCTCCCACTGTATGGCCCGCACTTTTGGTGTGAGCGGACATGCTGTGTGCAAGTTCCAGATATTCCTCTTCAGATAGATCCTTTTTCATCTCCTGAGCTCTTTCTAGAGCGGCATTGAAATAACTTTCTTGGATTTCTGGTGTGCGATATCCATAAGAGATAAGAAGTTGAAAATCTTTATTAATTTTTTTTAATTCCGACTGAGCCGCTTCGAGTTTTAAGGACACTTGTTCGCGTACAAAAACCTTGTTTCCGAACAAGGGGATCATATCTAATTTTTTATATTCAATTTTGAAATTATCTGGACTAAGCGAAACCATCCTTTCGCCGTTTTCTGTGACAGGAATGTTTATGGTGTCAGATAATTGAGTTATTTTCTTATAATCTTCTAACATAAGTGCCCATACTATACATTATTTCGGTCATTTGTGAATATTGACTTTATCACTTCTGATGTTAGTCTTGAGTTCAAGACTAAACAAATTACTCTGGATTCTTTGACAAATCCAATCAAATTATGAAAGGAACATCCTTTATGAAAAATGAAAACGTTATAGTAGTTCTCGCAGCTGGCGGTAATCCTACCGGTATCATCTTCGTGGAAAACGCAGGTGGACGAGAGGAATACGCTTCCTTTGCGAAAGAATATATGGGAAGTCGTCCTGATGTCGAGCAATTCGGCTTCATCGAAGGGACTTCTCATTTCCAGATGAGCGGCGGTGAGTTCTGCGGAAACGCAGCTCGTGCGGCGGCCTTGCTTATCTCTCAAAAAACTGGCAAGACGGCCGGTTCATTTACTATGTCTGGTTTTGATGGAACCGTGAATTATCTGGTTCTTCATCCTGACACAGTTACATGCACCTTCACTGATCTACCAATTTCTTCAAAACCAGTAATGGTGGAGGGGAAAGAGGCAACTCTGGTTGACCTCGGAGGTATTGTTCATGTTGTTCTCCCCGAATCCGAAAAATTTCGTGACGACAAGGAGTACTACACGACTTACCACCGAAAGGTTACTTCGGAACTCAATCTCGGCAGCCGAGCAGCTGTCGGTGTTGTGTGGCAGTCTCTTGGAGAAAATGATTCCGTGTCAATTGATCCGGTTGTCTGGGTCCGCGACATTGATTCTTTTTTCTATGAAACTGCTTGTGGCTCCGGCACGCTAGCAGTGCTAGTGGCCAGTCAAAAAACAAACGTGGATATTGTCCAACCGACTGGGCAAACAATTCACTCAGAAAAATTGTCGGGCACATCGTACCTGCTAAGGTCTACGATGGGAATCACCTAGAAAGGAGGGTTCTGATATGCATAAACACATTGGTAAATACCGCAATCATACTCATGGTGCGCACCATGATGTCTGGTTGCATTTTGTTCGTGACGTAGAATCACTTGGTAGACACCTTGATTCTGCGGTGACTTGCTACAAGGAAGTCTTTGCTGGTCCTCCGTACAACGAAAACTACGAGGGGCAGGAAAAAGATGTCTTGGAGCCACTATTCAAACACTACGCTGAAAACGGTATATTGGTCTTTGTCTTTGCTGGTAACAGTATCGACACCGCATCTATGATCGGCTTTGCGGCAAGTATTGGTGCAGAAAATAGTGAAGTAACCGCTTTCCTTAAGGGGAACGGGGACAGGTTGTCGGCACCCCTTGATCAATTCCTCTACATGGCTGAGTTGGCGGTGTTGAGTGATTATCGTAAACAAGGACTCGGTAAGATCCTTGTTGGATGCCGGATCAGTGAAGCTCTGGAGCGACACCCTGGTCGATTTAAGCACGTTCTCATGCGCACAGCTGAGGATGGCAGTAATTCGGCCAACATCTACCGAAGGCTCGGTGCAAAACAAATCCCAGACCTCGTTGAGGAAAAGGATGAGTTCGGCACACAGAGTAAGCGGCGGATATTTCTCTCGATGCCACTCGATTAGAAAACACCAACAAAATGGTAGCCATACATTAGCGCCCCTCAAATACTGAAAAAGTAGAGGGGCGCATTTTTTATAGACAATATTCTGATATGAGTTAAAATGACACTTATGAAAAAGGAAATGGATTTTACAAAAATGGATGGTCTGATTCCAGCAGTGATACAAGATTATCAAACCAATGAGGTTTTGATGATTGGTTTCATGAATGAAGAAGCTTACCAAAAAACTTTAGAGACTGGGCGAGTGTGGTATTGGAGCAGAACGAGAAATAAATTATGGAATAAAGGAGAAACATCTGGTAATTTTCAAAATGTTAAAGAAATTTTTGTCGACTGCGATGATGACAGTTTGCTTATTAAAGTTGAACAGGTGGGTGGAATAACTTGTCATACAGGAAACAGGACCTGTTTTTTCACAAAAATTTAATAAAAAGAACGGAGAGGAGTGTTTGACACTTCCTCTCCGCGATTTCACTTTGTACATTCCATATGCTCCAGTAGGAAATCTGCCGCCAAGACCCCAGATTGTATGGGCTCTTTTGGTAAACAGATTGCGATTTTGTCTTGCCAGAGTGTGCGTAGGTCTCCATAGGCCATGTTTGCCACACCACCAGTGCCTATTAACGGAACGCCGTAGAGAATATTTTTGTTGTATTTCACACGACTCTCGTTAATTTTGGCCCAATGGGCAAATTCGATCAGTGTGCCTGTGCCACCACCGATGAATATGATTCCTGAAGCCAGCTTGATCATCACTTCGGAGTCGTCTCCCCATTCTGATTCACCACAACGTGGAGAAACAACTATATCCGCTTGTGACTTATGGTCAGAGAGGTACTTTTTGGCTTTTTGTGGGTGAATACGAATCAACGGTAGGTTGAATTCGATGGCAGATTCTGCCGCCCAGAGAGGGACTCCCCATTGGGTTCCACTGCACAAAATAGCCAGTCCGTGCCCAGCCAACCGGCTGACTGCATCGCGTACTGCTTGGTGAATAATGTCGCCATTCTCACCTGCATTTTCTGGAGCACCGCCAGTGATGGCGACTGCTCCAATGATTCCATCAGGTAAACAATAGTTCATTTCAAGGTCCTCCTTTCTTTTGAGATACTTACCCGGTTCTTAATAGTATGTTTTAGGCTAGTATTGTCAAGGCTTTATCTAGGAGATTGACTAATGCGGGTAAACCTCCTAATGTGTAATAGAAAGAATAATTTAATAAATTTGGAGGTAAAAAATGAAACTAATACTCTTAGATCTTGATAACACACTTATTGATGCAGACTATCGTCTTACTGTGTCGGAAGACGAATTTCGTTCTGTAGTACAGGAACTTGCAAATAAGGATGTCCTCGTTGGTTTGTGTTCAGATTCTGCGACCATAACGCTTCGTCAGTGGTCAGATCGACTTGGCCTTACTGGGCCAATTATCGCGGAGCGTGGAGCGGTTGTGTGGAATCCGACGAAACAGACCGAAAATATTGTGGATATGTCTGAGACAGCGTGGTTCCAGGATTTTCGAATGTCCTTTATTAAAATCGTCATGCAAAATTTCCCTGGAGCAACGCTCATTATCGGGGATGCGACGAAGTTCGTCAAAGAACGGAACATGAGTGGGGCATTAACCCAACAGATCTTTGCAATAAATGGTTTTCGTGTGGCTAGCTTTTCCTTTTTTGCTTATCGCCCAAATAGTCGGGGGTCTGGGATCGAACCAGACCCGGAGCTTTTGAGTCGCACCAGTGCGCTAGTTATGGAAATGCTGAAAGACTACGATAAAAAGAAAGAAGAGTTGTTCTGGGATGAAAATCTTCAATACGGGATTCTCATTATACATGCTGGTATTACTGAAAAGTGGCGTGGCGTGTCTAGCGTAATCAAAGATCTTTCACCAGAGCAGACGATTATGGTAGGAGATGGCATGTCAGATTTTCTCGGTCTTTCAAACGTGATGCAATATGCCGTTGGAAATGCCAATCCTCTTTATAAGAAAAATTCGGTGTTTGTAGCACAGCAACCACTCACGGCGGGTGTTATCGAGTGTCTTAGGCAGTGCGTGTAATATTTGATCTGTAATATGGGGAACGGCCTGGTTTTGTAAAACCAGGCCGTCTTTTTATCAAGGGCTGGTTAGCTTTTTAAGATTTTTATAAAATCATCCGTAAAGATTTTTCTATCAGCAGATTTTACAACAAAAATATTGGGATTTTTATCGCCCCATGTTCTTCTGTCTGCTACCGTCATTCCTCTCGTTAATTCACTATTTGTTTCGATCTGTACGTCCATTGGTATCGTGGTATATGCTTCTGGATTGATCAGAAAATAAGCTGCTAGTGGATCGTACATAATTGCTCCAGTTGTTTTTTCAAATGTATTAATTCCTTTAATATAATGCTTCATCATGTCATGAATGGGTTCATATAGGGAGGATTTTTTTAATTGTTCAAAATCATCTAGTGTAAGAAAAACTTCGTTGCAAACATCCAGAGGTACAAGTGTTTTTTTAACTGGAGATCGGAAAACTATATCAGCCGCATCAGGATCGACAAATATGTTGAATTCCGCGACCCTGTTTTTATTTCCGGGAACAGTAATGGCTCCCCCCATGATTACAATTTCTTTTATCGACGAAGAAAGAGACGTGTCTTTTGTCAGTGCTGTGGCGATATTTGTCAGCGGGCCGATAGCTAAGATGGTCACTTGTTGAGGGTTATTTTTTACTATATCGATGATTTGATCTACGGCATCATTCATTAATTTTTCTTGTTTGATAATGTTTGCACCATCAAGCCCACTCTTTCCGTGAACATCGGCTTGAACCAAGTCTCTTTTAAGTGGGTTAGTTGATCCAGAATAAAGAGGGATATTGCTGTTGATAAGATCTAGGATATATCGCGCATTGTTGGTGGTATTTTGGACTGTGCTATTTCCCGCCACGGTTGTTATTGCTTGAATATCAAATAAACCTGACTTAGCAAGAAGTATTATGGCGAGCGCGTCGTCATGCCCGGGATCGGTATCGATGATAATTTTGTGTTTTTCCATCAAAAAATATTATAACACGGGCCAGAATATAGGAAGGCTTTGTTTGCTATAACGTAAAAGTTCTGGTATATTTTGTTGATGGGAAAAATCGAAGAACTATACAACGTCATCCTCTCTAAAAAGGGAAGTGAAGATGAAAAATCATACACAGCAAGCCTTTTTAAGGCCGGTCTTGGACGTATTAGTCAGAAAGTTGGTGAGGAAGCTGTTGAGTCTGTTGTTGCCGGAATGTCAGGTGATCTCAAAGAATTAAAATATGAATTTGCTGATCTTCTTTACCATAGCCTTGTGCTATTAGCTTATTACAACATCAAACCTGAAGAAATTATTGAAGAATTAGAAAAAAGAAAAAAATGAATAAAAATACAAAAAGAGACAAATTAAGAATAGTTATTCCCAACAAAGGCCGTATGTACGAGCCTTCTGTTTCTCTATTAAGGAACGTTGGTCTTGAGTTTGAAATTGATGATCGCAAATTAACCTCACTTGTTACAAATTTCGATATCGAAATTATGTATGCCTCGGTAGCTAACATTCCAGAATTTGTTCAGGACGGTGTGGCCGACCTAGGAATTACTGGTTATGATCGCGTCTGTGAAGGGGAAAAGACAGTCGATGTAATAGAGAAATTACATTTCGGATACACTGACCTTGTGATCGCTGTTCCTGAAGAGTCTGAAATAAAATCAATTAAAGATTTAGAGGGGTTGAAAATAGCTACATCTTTTGTGAATACGACATTAAAGTTTCTGAGAGAAAATAATATATCTGCAGAAATTATTCCAATGGATGGTGCCGTCGAAGTGGCTCCACAGATAGGTCTTTCTGATGCTATTGCAGACCTAAGCTCTTCTGGCGCTTCTCTTAGAATGAATAATCTTCGTAAGATAGAGACCATCATTGAATCAGAAGCTGTTCTTATTGCAAACAAGAATTTGGCAAAGCAATCTTCAGAAGAAGTCGAGATGTTAAAGATTCGTTTCGAAAGCGTACTGACCGCTCAGAAGAAAAAATATATTTTGCTAAATGCACCGGAAGCATTGCTGCCTCAGATAAAAGAAATTGCTCCTGGTCTTGCTTCACCTACAATTATGAAGCTGTCACAAGATGGAATGATTGCTGTTCACTCAGTTATTAATTCCTCTGAAACATGGATGGTGATCGAAAAATTAAAAAAGATTGGCGCTACAGGAATCCTCATCATGCCAATCGAAAAGATGATTGCCTAAAGTCTCTAAACTTCGAATTATGAGAGATAATTTAACTATTATTCCAACTTTGCACGCAGAGCATTTAGCTAGGCGCCTTGCTGTAGAAAAGGGTACTTCTGTTGTATATCTAGAACCAAATAAAGAGGGAAGTAGGATTTTCCCAGATGGTGAAATATATGTGAGACTTCCAGAAGTTGAATTAGGAGAAAGGGTTGTTGTTCTTCACGCCGGTGCCCCTGATCCAAATGGTGGTCTTGTTGAGCTTGAGTTACTCCTCCGTGTTCTGATGGATTTGGGTCACAAAAACGTTGAGGTATTTTTTTCTTATTTTCCTTATGGAATGCAGGACAACCCAAAGCATTTTGGTGAGGCTAACGCAGCAGAGAATCTTATACAAAAATTAGTTAATTATTATGAAGTGAAGAAGATTGGTGTTCTCGATGGTCACTTTTGGGGTCAGTCGTGGCTTTCAAAATATCCAGTAGAAAATGTCTCAGCCTTGTCACTCTTAAAAGAAGCCGCTCTTAAAGACTACCCATCTGCTATTTTCCTTGCACCCGATGAGGGTTCTCAACGCAGGATGATGCTACATGGTACCAAGAAGAGTCGCAAGAATTCTTTTGAAATTGAGATCATCCACGATGACAACTTCATTACAACCATCAAGGATCAAATCGTCGGTGTTGCTGATGATTTGGTAGAGACTGGAGGAACCTCCGCTAAATTTGCAGATCTTTGTTTGAAGAATGGGGCCAAAGACGTTATCGCTCTTATTACTCATGGACTCCTAGAAAAAGGTGTGCAGAGATTAAAAACGGCTTATTCTAAGGTTTATTTTACTAATAGTATTGAGAGCAATACTGACGGTTTAGATGTTTCTGGCTTGATCTTCAGACAGATAAAAAACTAAAAAAGAGGTAGCAAAACCTTTTGAAATTTTCTTGTTTCTTTTTTAATATACTCTCCGTCTTTCCCAAAGTAGACTGTATCTCTTTCCTTGTTTTCGGTGTAAGAACATTTTTTAAATATCTTAAAATCTCCATCCCACAACACGTTATTGTGGTCAATTTTACCGGAAATAATTTCTCCGATATTTTTAGAAGGATAAATAAATTCTGAGACGTTCATGACATCTGCTTGGTTGGAACTATTGATCGTCGGATAAGGATCCTCTTTTAAAGTTAATCCCGATATCCATTTATCGCAATAACGGTTTATTTTTTTAGCATTTCTAATTGTAATCAGATCTATGGCGGTTACTTTTGTGTCTGTACCTATTATTTCTTCTAAAACTTTTCTTGTTCCGCCGCTGTATGTAACATCGTCAATGATGGCTATATTTTGACATTTTTTTATTATTTTTTTTATTACAACCGCTTGGTCTTTCAGGGAAGGATGACCAGGTGTATTTATGTAGGCAATTTTTTCCCACTTACGATTACTAAGTCTGGTAACAAAAAAAGTTAGTGTACTGCCTAGTTCCACGCCTTCTTTTTTAAGATCTTCTGCAATTATTGCCCCAATTCTTCCAATACAGATAGTGGCGTCAAACTTTTGTTTTTTAATTTTTTTTGCTAGGGATTTAATACATTCC
>CAJBRS010000032.1 GCA_903958115.1 uncultured bacterium
CCACTTTTTTGAACACGGGCGATATCAAATTGTTTTATTAGGTCTTCTATAGAGAACAATTCTTGATCAGTGCCGGGGTTCCAGCCAAGTAAAGCCATAAAGTTTATAATAGCTTCTTTTAGGTAGCCCTTGTTTCTATAAAAAGGCAGAGAAACAAATTCACCATGTTTTCTTTTGGAGAGTTTGGATCGGTCAGCTGCGAGTATGAGTGGTAAGTGCGCATAAATTGGTCGAAGTGCTCCAATTGCTTCCTGAATAAGAATCTGTCTTGGGGTATTTGAAATGTGATCTTCACCACGGATGATATGTGTGATGCCCATTTCGTGATCATCGATAACGACTGCTAAGTGATACAGAGGTTCTTCTAAGCTTTTTGCAATAACAAAATCTTTTAGTTCGGTTGTGTCGAAGGTGACTTCCCCGCGAATTAAATCGTGGAAGGTTACTTTTTTATTTGGATTTTTGAAACGGATAACTTCACTTCTTTTGCCTTCTTCCTGACTTTCCTCTTTGGAGACGTAGGCGTGGCCAGATTCGACTAGTTGCTGCAGATATCTTTTGTAAACGTCTGTTCTCTCGCTTTGGCGATAAATTTCATCATAAGGAAGACCAAGCCAGATAAAACTTTCCAGTATTCCATCCTCATATTCTTTTTTTGATCTTTCTTTGTCGGTGTCTTCTATACGTAAAATATATTTACCATTATTTTGTTTGGCAAAAATATAGTTAAAGAGTGCTGTGCGCACGCCTCCGACGTGAAGCGGGCCTGTAGGGCTTGGGGCAAATCTGACAACTATTTTTGGGGTGTTATTTTCATTCATACTTTTAAAGTCGTGTTATTTTATGTTGTTTCGTGAGTCAAAGCAATGTCTATGATTTGTTCAGCAATTTTTTTGGCAGCGTCAGGCTTGGCAAAAGATTTTGCAGCAGCAGCCATTTTGGCTTGTAGTTCTGGATTACTTAATATCTTTTCAATTTCTGATAATAATATTTCTGTCGTCAAATTATTTTCTTCTATAACATCGGCAGCACCTGTTCTGGCATAGCTGAAAGCATTGGTGGTCTGGTCGTGGCTTATTGACTCAGGGATTGGGATCAAAATACTTGGCAATCCCCATGAAGCAATTTCAAATATGGTAGAGCCTGATCTTGAAACTACAAGAGAGGCTGCCCCAGCCGACATCTTCATCGCTAGATCATTTAAGTAATCAAAAGGTTTATAACGACTTTTGAATGGGCTGGCTTCAAGGGCGATGTCAGCCATCTTCTGCATATCTTGATAGTTTTTGCTTCCTGTTTGATGGATAATTTGATATTTTTCTACCAATTCTGGAAGAGCATCTAGTATTGATTCATTGATACGTTGACTCCCCTGTGATCCTCCTAAAATAAAAATAACTGGGATACTTTCTTCCATATTTAAATATTCGAATGCTCCGCTTTTTACAGCGATGGTTATACCCTTGCGGACAGGGTTTCCTGTAAGAGCAACCTTGTCTTCTTTAAAATATTTTGCCGCTTCTGGATAAGATAGCGCCACTCTCTTTGCAAATTTACCGGCCCAGAGGTTCACTTTTCCTGGATGACTATCTGACTCGTGAATGACAACTGGAATACCAAGAAATCTAGCAGCTGCCATGGCTGGGAAACTGACGTATCCTCCTTTTCCAAAAATGACATCTGGCATAATGAAAAATATTTGCCATGTAGCTTGAAATACTCCTGTGGCAATTTTAAATAAGTCGAAAAAGTTAAGGAGAGAAAAATATCGACGCTGTTTGCCGGCTGTTACTTTCCTAAAAATAATTTCATTTTCAAACAAAGCTCTGGCGTTGTAAGGCGTCGGAGCCATGTAGTATATTTCCGGACTGAGGAGTTTCTTTTCTTTGGCTACATCTCGTAGTTCTTCGGCAATGGCAATAATTGGATAAAAATGGCCACCAGTACCGCCTCCAGTTAAAAGTATTTTCATTTTGTTATTTTCTTTTTGATACGTTAAGAATCATTCCAACTTCAGCTAGGCTGAAGAATAAAGCTGTTCCGCCGTGGCTGATAAATAAAAGTGGCGTTCCAGACAGTGGCAGAATGCCAAGCATGGCGCCAATATTAATGAACGATTCGGATATGATAAGTATAACAATTCCTACAACGATAAGTCTACCGAAGGTTTCGGGCGTTCCGGCGGCTATTTTAAGAGCTCGAAGTGAGAAAAAAAGATACAGTAGTATGATGGTAACACTTCCCACAAAACCGAATTCTTCAGCGGCCACAGCAAAGATTGAATCCCCTATTGGTTCAGGAAGAAAATTGAATTTTTGAACACTTTGACCGAAGCCTCGTCCCAGAAATTGCCCTGATCCGATAGCAATTTGGGACTGCTGAGCTTGATAGCTCGATGTCAGAGCGTTGTTGGACGGATGGAGAAAAGTTTCAACCCTAGCTCTTATGTATGGTCTTGTCTCGTAGAGAACACCAAAACCGATTACTCCAATAATCGCGATTATAAGCAGGTCACGGAATCTTCCTCCCGCTACAATGTACATTGATAATGCTGCAAAAATGATGATGAAGAAAGTGTCAGTATCTGGCTGTGCTAGTAGAAGCCCTGCTGTGATGCCGGTCAAAATCAAGAGAGGCAAAAGTCCGTGTCGGAATGTAGCCACTCCTTGTTTAACGGCTGTTAGCCAAGCCGCAAAATAGATAATAAAACCGATCTTGTAAATTTCAGCTGGCTGAAGTGATAGTGGGCCTATAGAAATCCATCTTTTTGCTCCTCCAGAGGCAAATCCAATATGTGGGATAAAAACTAAAACACAAGCAATTATAGAAAAGATGTAAATTGGTAGAGAGTATTTTCTCCAAAGGCGGTAGTCTATTTTTGTCGTGATAATGAAAGCGATTCCTCCAAGAAATAATCCTAAAAATATTTGATTAAAGGCGACAGAGGCAAAAGTGGCACCGTTTCTTGCAAGTAATCCCAATGCAGCTGAAGTAAATATAAAAAAACCGGCTACCACTAAAATAATCACGGAAATTAAAAATGGTCTGTCGATTTTTTTACGGTTCATATTTTTGCTAAGGTTTTTATCCGATGAGTGCTAATGTTACTCCGACTATGGCGCAAATTACGGAAATAATCCAAAAACGCATTACTACTTTGTAGGAAGGCCAGCCAATAGCTTCGAAATGATGATGAATAGGAGCAACCAAGAATACTTTTTTGCCGTTGCGTAATTTCTTGGATGTTAATTGGATTATTACAGAGAGAGAGGAAATGGCCAATGGAAAGGCGATAATTGGTAGAACAATGACGCCGAATCCCCCTGCGATCGAATCGGTCATAAATGCGACAATTGCCAAGGTGATAGTCAGAGCCATGGTTCCAGTTTCTGACATATAAAATCGAGCTGGTGGAATATTGAACCAAAGGAAGGCTAGAATTCCTCCAACAACAGCTGTGCAAAAAGCAGCCAAATCTACTTGGTTTTGATATAAAGCAATAATGCCGTAGGCGGTAAAAATAGTGGCAAAAACTCCTCCTGAAAGTCCGTCGAGGCCATCAATAACGCCACCAGAATAAATAGCCAAGGTGACAATGATGAAAAATGGGATGAACAACCAGCCTAGTGTGACGACACCTATAAAAGGCAAATTGACGGCCGATACTGCTAATTTGAAATAAAACCAAAAAGCACAAAATCCACTAATTAATACAACAGCAGCCAATCTTTTTTTAAGTGAGAGACCTCCTGCGATATGATCACCAGTTTCTGTGACGGCCATCACATCATCAATGAGTCCAATCAAACCACCAAATAGTAAGGCTCCGAGAGGGATCCATGTTTGACTCCTGCTGGTAAAATCGAGTTTGTCGGTCAGTAGTGTTGGATGTATTTTTGATACGAGCCAAATTATTAATGTGGCAGATATAACACTTATCCATATAATCACTCCTCCCATACGGGGAGTCTTTTTTTGTTCGTCGCGATGGAGAGACTGGGAAATAGGTGCTTCCCTTCCGTCTAGAGTTTTAGGGACGCTCTTCTTCTTCCACATCTTGTGAGAGTAAAGATAATTAGCGACAGTTGGAGTAATGGCTATTCCAATAGCAAAAGAAATAATTGAAGGAAGAAAAACTTTTATAACATCGATGAGTTGCATAATGTGGTTATTTAAAATATATAAATCACTGACTAAAATACTCTCGTGTACTGCTTGCCAAAGCTACTACGTCATCAAATCGGCCATTCTCGCTAGATCCCAGTACTGCGATGATTATTGGGTGGCTAATATCTTCATCTATTCCGACGATCAAGTTACCTCCCGCTAGATCAGTATAACCTGTTTTTGACGCAAATAGTCCTGGGATTTTCCCCACTATTGTGTCTGTGTTTTGAGCATAATGAACTAGCCCACTTTTTGATACAAAACGGAAAGAGGGGTGTTTGGTGATCTCTAGTATATTAGGTCTATTTTCTAGAATATATTTGAATAGTTCACTGGCATCTCTAGCTGAGCCGAAATTGCTCGGTTCTGAGGAAGAGATATCTAGGCCAGAAGGGTTTTTAAAAGAAAGACTGTGGAGACCAAGAGAGACAGCTTTCTCATTCATCTCTTCAATGAAGTTGCCTCCTATGGCCTCAGCCCCGTCGTTAGACGATACTAGTAAGGTGAAATCGCGAAGGTCATCAAACCTCCATTTTTCTCCTAGTAATAATCCGTTGTCACCATCTTGCTTAAGATCTTCTTCGGTAATGGTGATTATGGTGCTGCTGGCGATATTTTCGCTTGATACTAGTGCTGTCATCAGTTTTGTTATGGAGGCTAGAGGCAAAATAGTATCTGCGTTATTTTCGTAGATAGTTTCTCCTGTTTTAGCATCGAGGACAAAGGCAGCTTTGGCCTGAATATTTGGGGCGTGAAAAACTCTGACCGGGATTGAGCTCGTGGCGATTTTACTCTCCTCTTTTTCTGTTTTTTTGATTTCTGTTAAAACTAAAAAAATAACGCCGACTAAGATAACGGCGGAAACAGGTATAAAAATATATTTATTAATTTTATAATCCTTCATCTTTTTTCTCCTCTTCTTTTTCTGTTGCCTCAACGAATTGCTCTATTTCTTCTGCCACTTGGCTGTACTCAGGTAAATCCTCTGTCTTTGATAACCCAAGATAAGACAACACTTCAAAGGTTGGTCGATATAGAAAACTTCTCTGGTCTTTAGGGTCTGATATCTTTTCAACAAGACCACGAATCAAGAGATTTCTGAGGATGAAATTTGAATTAACTCCTCTTATGTAGTCAATCTGGCTTCGGCGAATTGGGCCTTTGTATAGAACTATAGAAAGAGTTTCTAGGCCGGCCTTGCCGAGGTCTTTGGTGAGTTCTTCTTTTGTTAGGTCTTCAATTAAGGTGCCAATCTCTGGTGAGGTACCGAGCATTACCTCATCGTCTTTTCTGATCAAAACAATACCTCTCGATTTTAGATTAGTCTCTAGTTCTTCGAGGCCTGCTTTGATTTCCTCTTCGCCCGTATTTAAAAATTGGCACAGCTTTTTAAGAGAGATTGGTTCTCCTTTCCAGAAAAGTATTGCTTCTATTTTTGCGGCTAAGTTCATTGTTTTTGGCTTTTGTAATTTTTAAAAATATCTTGGTACTCCTATCTCTTGGGTTTCCATTTGGATGTCTTCGAAGCGGTTTTGTTGGGTTACATCAATTATCCCCTGCTTTACTAATTCTAACATAGCTAAGAAGCTGACGATAATCGTCACTTTTTCTTGTTTGCCACCTTGTCCAGAAAAATCTCGGAAACTCATTCTTATATTCGATTTTATTCGATTTGTGAGATTGCCGATCATCTCTTCTAGAGAGATAACTTTTTTGACTATTGCTTGAGGTAGGATTTCTTTCTTTGGAAGGCTTTTTAAGACATCTTTAATGGCATTGAAAAGACTCGCTGTAGTCATTCCCTCTTGAGGTGAAAATATTGGCACGACTTGCCTATTCTGACTTTTTGGAAAAATCATATTCTTTCCAAAAAGTTCTTTAACATGCAGACTCAGCTCTTTGATGCGTTGGTATTCTTTTAATCTTTTTTCTAGATCCTCAATACTCTCTTGCTCTTCACCAGAAAGATCGAGTGTCGGTAAAAGAGATTTGGATTTTATTAGAAGAAGAGTTGAAGCTACTAAAATGAAATTAGCTCGATCAGGAATAGAGAAAGTCGGTAAATTATTCACATGAGAAATATAATCGTCTGTTACTTTCGACAGAGCAATGTCGTTGATTAGGAGTTTTCTTTTTTCGATTAGTCCGAGAAGAAGGTCTAGTGGGCCTTCAAAAACATCAGTTTTAATAGAGAAAGTCGGATTCATACCAACAATAATATCATTTATTTGGAGTCTTCGGAATCAGGTTCTTGCACCAAAAATCCACCAGCTTGTAGCTCCCAAAGTTTTTTGTATAGACTACCTTCTTTTTCGATCAGTGTATCGTGACTTCCCTCTTCTAAGATTTTACCACCCTCAACAACGATGATTCTATCCATTTTTCGGATAGTAGAAAGTCTGTGTGCGATGACAATGGTAGTCTTGTCTTCCATTAATTTTTCTAAAGCGTCTTGAATTAGAGCCTCAGAATTGGAATCAAGACTTGAGGTGGCTTCATCTAGGATAAGGATCGGCGCATTTTTTAAAATGGCACGAGCGATAGCAACACGTTGGCGTTCTCCTCCAGACAGCTTGATACCCCTTTCTCCAACAAACGTTTTGTACCCGAGGGGTAGATCTTTAATAAATTCATCACAGTGCGCTAGGTGTGCCGCTTTGATGACTTCTTCGTCTGTCGCATCTTTTCTTCCATAACGGATATTTTCCATCAATGTTCGATGAAATAGAATTGGATCTTGTGGTACCAAACTAACATTTTTATGGAGACTCTCTTGAGTAACTTGCTGAATATTTTGACCGTCTATTAGAATCTGTCCCCCACTGACATTATATAGTCGTAGAATTAGTCTCACTATTGTTGACTTGCCAGCACCAGATGGGCCGATTAAAGCGACTTTCTCTCCTCCTTTGATATCAAGATTTATTCCATCTAAAACGGTACGTGTATCATTGAAGCTGAAGATCACTTTTTTAAACTCTACACTTCCTCTCTCTACGATAAGTGGTTTGGCAGTCGGGGTGTCTTTTATTTCATGAGGTAGTGCAAGAATTTCTACCATTTCCTGTGCGTCGGCGAATCCTTCGTAAAAGTCTCGAACGACACGGCTAAAATCCCAAAGTTGGCCAATAAATCCAATCAAGTATGACTGCAGAAGAACAAAAGTACCAAGGGTGATCATTCCTAATTGCCAGTATTTAATAGAAAAATAGAACAAAAGAAATTCCATCAATATAATAAGGAAAGATTGAACTGCTTCCATAATCCCGTCTAATTTCCAGCTGAAAATCGTGGCTGCAGCTTGCTCATCAGTCACATTTTTGTAGGATTTTGTTTCTTGATTATACCCAGTGAACAGTTGAATGGTGTTGTGATTGGTGATGCTGTCAGAAAGAACCGCTGTGGCATGTGAGTCGATTGTTGCGCGATTTTCATCGAATGGATGTTTGTATCGCGCAAAGAAAAAGTTGAATGTTAAGAAAATTAAAATCCAAGTAATTAAAATAATGGTAATGACGGGCTTAATAGTCCAAATGATGATAGAGATGCCAACAATTCGGATGAACAGTGGAATGACATTCCAAATGATTCGATCAGTCAGTCTTTCGAAGGCTCGAGCATAGCGATTGATTCGCTGTGTTAGCGATCCAGTGAAGTTGTCAGCAAAGAAACTGTACGAGTGAGAAAGCATGTAATCAAATCCTTGCTGGCGAAGAAGGGCCATTCCCCTTCCTTGAAATTGCGGGTTGGTAAAAGTTGCTGATCGATAAAAAATCCAGCCAAGCAGGTTGAAGAGTAGGATAAAAAATAGTGCATGGACAAGTTGACCGCCAGCGGCAATTTTGTTACCACCAGAAGTATTCAGAATGTTGAAGAAAGTTCTGTAAAATAGAGGCGTTAGGATGCTGAAAGTGGTACCAACAATGATAGAGACAATGGTCAAAAATGCCCACCATTTAAGCGGTTTTAGAGCTTGCCAATATGACCGGACGATGTCGCCACGGCTTACTTTTGGATATTTTTGAGCCATTTTATTGTTGTGTTGTCTTTAATAAAAATAAACGACAACTGGCGCCAGAATGGCGCGCAGTTATTCAGTGTACCTTACTTTTAGAGAAGTGTCACTTTGGAGACTATTGTGACAGAAGGCTGTCGATACGATTGAGGTCTCGTGGAAACAAGGCCGCTTCTTTGACGTTTTCTAGATTGAGGAGTTTGGCAGTGAGGCGTTCAAGTCCAAGACCAAGACCTCCGTGTGGAGGCATACCATATTTGAAGGCTTGTAGGTAGAAGCTAAATTTTTCAGGATTTAGTCCTTTTTTCTCCATTGATTTTACAAGAGTATCGTAGTCGTGAATGCGCTGAGCAAGAGTGGTGATTTCAACTCCTCTGAATAGTAAATCCCCACCCTTGGCATAACCCGGATCATTCTCGTCTTCATATGTATAGAAAGGGCGTTTTGATATCGGGAAATGTGTGACAAAAATAAAATCAGAATTGAATTTCTTTTTGGAGTATTCACACAACCATCGTTCGTGCTGAGGTTCTAGGTCTGGTTCGTTGCTGCAGTCAGTTCCAAACTCGTCTTTAATTACCCGCTGAGCCTCGCGTAATTTAAGTGAAGGAATTTCTGCTGGCACTTCTGGAATGTCTGCACCAAGGGTAGCAAATTCTACGGAACATGTTTCAGCAAGCTTTTTCATAATGAAGGCAAGTAATTTTGTCTCCATCTTCATTACATCGGTGTGATCTTTGATGAAGCCCATTTCAAGGTCTAGGCTAGTGTACTCATTAAGGTGTCGCGTTGTGCTGTGTTTCTCGGCGCGATACACGTTACCAGCAGCGAAAACTCTTTCAAAGATTCCTACCATGATCTGTTTATATAGTTGAGGGCTTTGAGCTAAGTGAGCCGTGTGTTTGAAATATTCTACATTGAATGAGTTGGCTCCACCTTCAGCATCTTCGCCGATTAATTTAGGAGCTTGGAATTCTGTGAATCCTTCTGATGTTAGAAATTCTCGGAAAGCATTAATGATCACAGACTGCACTTTGAAAATAGCTCGAGCCTTATCGGTACGAAGTGTAAGAGGAAGATAATCAAGATATGTATCAAGGTTTAATGGGGCTTCTTTTTCGAATGGTAGTTCCTTGGCAGATCCGAGTACTGTAATAGCTAAAATTTCTAGTTCAATATCTCCATTTTGTTTATCAGCTTGAACGTTTTTTTCTGGGCGCTTGTTGATCTTGCCTCGTACTTCTACCACCCATTCGCCACGAAGCTTGGCCCCCACCTCATGGGCTTCAGTAGCATTTGGAAGGATAACGCCTTGTACATAGCCGGTAACATCCCGAAAATCCAGAAAAATGAGCTTGCCCTGGTCGCGACGAATATCCACCCACCCTTTGATAGTGACTTCTTGTCCCTCCTTTGCTTTGAGATCCTTAATGTATGTTCGTTCCATAATAGCTGCTATTTTAGCAGATTTATTAAAATTTTTCTATAAAAAAGACCGCGCTGGTTTTGGGCCAGCGCGGCGTTGAGACTGGGTGTCTCTTTAGTTTTTCTTGCTCGGATTCTCGCGGAGAAAATCACTGACACGAGTTCCGATCAAGTTCAATGTCAGACCACGATTCCCGAAACGGCTCGCTTGGATGATACGGGAGATCTTGACGACGAATGAAACAAAGTCAGCTTTGTCTTCGTCATTCTTCTTCTCCAGTGCCTTCTTTTCTTCAGTGAGGCGTTGGATCGTCGCGCGCGCCTCCTCTACATCCGCAATCGCCGCCTTGACGGTCTGGCGATTCCTTTCGAGTACATCCGTTTGTTCTGCAAGCTGTTGCCGAGCCTTTCCGAGCTCGCGCTCTGTTTGGCTCCGGTTGTCCTCGGTGGCGGCGAATTCGAGGTCTGCCTCGTTTGCGTCGCCGATGAGATACTTACAGATCAGGTTGGGGTCGTCGATGAGGCGATAACCTTTGGCGATCAGGCGATCCTTTTCTTTCTGCAGGTGCTCATCCAGGGGGTGTTGTTTTGTGTTGATCGAGATAAAGCGTTGACCATTGGCCAAAGTTTCAATATCCCCATCGTCGTTGATACTTCCCAGCCGACCTAACGGCGAAATGAAGTTTTTATTTAGGTTGACTACCAGCACTCCTTCTTCCCAAGTAGCCCCAATGAAAAATTGATCCTTTTGGATCGGATCCTTTCCTGGAGGATTGTAATAGGTTGTCACCGCGATGACCGCATTTCTCCCTTTCTCGGGACTAAACGTGATTATGTTGGCTTTTGTCATCGGTAAGAGTCCAGCATTACAGCTGGCCCCGATGAATGTGAGACTGACGTGGGAGTCATTTGACAACATTGCGGAGTTGCCGTTGACAGCAACGCTCATTCTGATCGATGGTTTCATGGTGTTTTATTCTATTGCGAGCAATATCATTGCTCTTGTTTTCAGTGTACTAAGCGGCTGCGTTCATCGAACGTAACCTCAACAGGATTGAGCCACTGTTGTTTTGGCTGATACTCACAGCTTCGTAAGTAACTGTAGCATATTACCACTTTATTGCGAAAAAGTCAAATATAAAATAGGCCCTACAAATATAGGAAATTAGAGAGTGACACCGACTTTTTCACGCACTTCAGTCATTTTAGATTCAGCGACAGCTTTAGCTTTTTCAGCTCCAGCTTTGAGGATAGCTTTTACAGAATCAAGATTTTGTTCTAGGGCTGCACGTTTTTCTCGGAGGGGTCCGATGAATGCAATTAGGTCTGCCACGAGCGCATCTTTTAATACTTTATACTTCCCCGCATTCGCCTCATATAGAGCGTCAAGCGAGGCTGTCTCTCCATGCAGTGCGTTGTAAATTGGGAGATGAATATTGTAGACGTTCATCGGTTTGTTTCCGCTGGAGTCTGTGACAATTTTCATCACAGCTTTGGTGATCTCTTCATCAGTAGCAAAAAGTGGGATGGTGTTGTTGTAACTCTTGCTCATCTTTTGACCATCCGTACCAGGAATGACGCCTGCATCTTTCAAGATTGTTGGTTCAGGAATTTTGAAGGTATCACCAAAAATGCGATTGAATTTTTCAGCTGTATCGCGAGTTATTTCTACGTGTTGTTTTTGATCCTGCCCTACTGGCACGATATCAGGATTGTACAAAAGGATATCTGCGGCCATCAGCATCGGGTAATTAAATGTTCCAACATTAATTTCTTTGTTCTTGGCTTCAGCATCCTTGAAGGCGTGTGCACGCATCAGGTATGGCATGGTAGTGATGCAGTCAAAAATCCACGACAATTCCATGTGTTCTAAAATAGCGGATTGCTGAAAGACAATAGATTTGCTTGGGTCAATGCCGATAGCAAGATAATCAAGTGCCACCCCGAGAATGTTATCTTGCAATTCTTTTTTGTTTTGTACGGTAGTGACAGCGTGATAATCCGCGATCATGAAAAAGCAATTATTAGAATCCTGAAGGTCTACGAATTGCTTCATTGCGCCAAAATAGTTGCCGATGTGTGGTCGGCCTGTTGGTTTTACTCCTGAAAGTAATGTTTTCTTTGTGTTTTGTGAGTCGTTTGACATGGCTTCAATAATAGCAGAAAAGTTTGATTATTTCACTTCAGTGCGCCAAGAAGAGTATTTAGGAGAGGTGGTTTGGGCTAGTTTGTAGGTTGTTAGCAACTTTTCAGTAATTGGACCAATCGTTGATTTGCCCACAGCCCTCTTGTCTACTGATACTACGGGGATAATTCTAGCCGATGATCCTGAAATGAAAACCTCGTCAGCGGTGTAGAGCTCAGTACGGTCTACTGTTCTCTCTTCTGTTTTTATCTTTAGATCCTCAGCAATTTTTAAGATACTGTCCCTGGTGATCCCCTCTAGAATGTCGGCGCTGGTGCCAGGCGTGACTAACACCCCATTTTTTATCAGGAAAATGTTTGCCACTGTACTTTCGGTGACATGACCGTGATCATCAAGTGCAACGGCATCGTCGTAGCCGTTTAAAATGGCTTCATTTTTCATTAGGCTAGCATTCACATATCCTCCATTTACTTTGGCTCGCGAAGGAATGGCACTATCAGGGTTTCTTCGCCAGCTTGAGATGCAAACATTGATACCATCTTTAGGGAGAATCTGACCCATTGGATACAGGTAGGCACTTAAGGCAATTGGTAGCCCATTTATTTTTGTACCAGCGATGATTGCATCAACGAAGACAGAAACTCTGATTAAGGAATTTGCTTTTGGATTATTTTTCTTGATTAATTCAAACATCGTCGTTTTGAATTTTTTGAATGGCCAGATTTCTGCGAAGCTGTTGAACCCCATTATCCTGCAGGAATTTACTAGACGATTGTAGTGATCATCGAGGCGGAAAATTGTGCCAGTTCCCTTTTTATCATTCCAATTAAAGCTAAAGACTGTGTAGACGGCTAGGCCATAAAGTACTGGAGAGCTCGCAATATTTAGATTAGCCTCCTCAAAAGGCACAAATTTGTCCCGCATAAAGGCAATATTTTTCATGAGA
>CAJBRS010000033.1 GCA_903958115.1 uncultured bacterium
ATAGAAACCTTGAACTTATTGTCGTAGACGACGGATCAGAAGATCACACTTTTTTAATTGCTCAAAAATATCGTCATGATGATCAGCGAGTCAGAGTACTCCAACAAAAAAATAAGGGGGTTGGCCCTGCTAGAAACTATGGGGTCAAAGAAGCAAAGGGCTCATACATTGCTCTAATAGATGATGATGATTTTTGGGAAGACAAAAATAAAATACAGAAACAAGTTAATTTTCTAGAAGAAAATCCCCAACACGTTTTGATTGGCGGAGCTATGACAAAGATTGTCAATGAAGCTGGAGCATTAAAATATAAATACAACCTTCCAAAATCAGACCGAGAAATTCGAGACACCTTTCTAACCAGGAATTGTTTTGTTACATCAGCCGTGATGTTTCGAAAAGAAACTTTCTTGAAAGTTGGAGGATTTAAAAATATGCACCTAGCAGAAGATTACGACTTATGGCTTCGAATGGGTCTTATTGGATTAATGGCGAACATCGATAGTGTAGCAAACCACCGGGAGAGAAGAGCATCTATTAGCTCTCAGAGAAAATTAGACATGCGCAAAACTGTATTAAGGATCATCAAAAAACAATACGGGAAATACCCAAACTACTGGCGAGGAATCTTAAAAAGTTACGCTCGGATAATCCATTACAAGATTTTCGACTAATTTCAGAAATTGATCTCCCCTATCATATTCATTCTTAAATAAGCCGAAAGAGGCAAAAGCTGGACTAAATAGCAAAGTATCGCCACACCTTACAAGCTCCAAAGCTTTTTCGAATGCTTCCTTCAAGGTCTTGACTCTGTGTAATTTAAAATTTTCTTGCTCGACTAACTTTAATTTGGCTGTGCCCGTACCATCCAGAAGCACCACATGCTGACAAAAATTTGGTAGAGCCTTTTCCAATTCTGTCATATCGAGAACCTTATCAGCTCCTCCCATTATCAAAACTATATTTTTTTTACCTTGATCAAGCGCTCGAAGCCCTGCCAAAGTGGCCTCTGGGGTTGTTGCCGTGGTGTCATTAAATATTTTTACTCCTTGATGAACGGTGACAAATTGTAAGCGCCCATCAACCCCCTTAAAACTTTCTACAACTTCTTTTATGACATCTAGAGGTATACCGAGAATTTTAGCCACAGACACAGCAAGGGTAACATTCTCTTTGTTATGGCCTCCGGGAATTATTAAATTGAAATCAGAGATATCGTCAATAGATGCAATCTTCACTTGGCCTGAAATATTATCTGGATAATGTTCAGTTAAAAATTTTAAAGTTGTTGGTAAGACCACAAGATGATCGTCCTTTTTTTGATTCAAAAAAATCTTCGCCTTATCATCAAGATATTTATCTAGATCACCTTTATAATAATTAAGATGATCGTTCATGAAGTTGGTAAAGACCGAAATATGAGGACTTATTTTTGACTCGCCAAAACCTTGCAATTGCCAAGAATCGAGTTCCATCACTACGACATCTCCCTCTTTCACTTTATTAATAAGAGGCAGTGTCGCCATCCCCCTTATATTTCCTCCAAGAAATACATTACGAGGACCTCCCATAAAATATCTTTGAATCAGCTGGTATATAAGAGAAGTTGTTGTTGTCTTGCCTCGTGTACCAGTCACGCCAATTATCATTACCTCTTTTGGAGCAAGTCGCGAAAAAAGAGAAGCATCCATCTCAATAGGAACACCCTTCTTCCTGGCATGTTCGATAAAGGGAGAATCTAAAGGCACACCAGCAGCCTTCAATATCAAATCCCTATCTTCAAAATCTTTTAGGCGATGTTCGCCCAAAATAAAAGAAACATTTTTATACCCTTCTAATTGTTTAATGCTTGATTCAAGATCTTTTTCAGTTTTTAGATCAGTTACCAAAACTTCCGCTCCGGCTTCAGCAAAAAAAATAGCATCACCAATCCCCCTACCCAAAAGCCCAAGGCCCATGATTGTTATTTTTTTACCGGCGAAATTTTCTCTATTATTTGGTGTCATTCGTCTGTTCAGGATCAACGTGTAGTAATTTTCTCAAAACCTCCTCTGGCACCTCTTTTGGTTTAGCTGGATTTTCAACAGGCTTAACAGTGGCAGGTTGCTCGACAGATACGGGAGCTGACTGTTGAACAGGAGCAGGATTTTCTTTCTTGGGCTGGTTATCTTTCAGAACCCCAAGAAGAGCACTTCTCAAATCAGCTATATTCTGAGGAGAAGGAGTTTTCTTTGTCATCACTGGTTCTGGCTTTGGTTTTAAATAATCAAGAGACATGGCTTTGCGGAGTTCAGTCTCTTTATTTTGTCTTTCTACAGCTTGCTGTTTTGATGGCTCTGGCGTGGTAGTAGAAGTCACCGCTGATCGTTGATAGTGAGTGTTGTTACTTTGCGCTGGTTGAGGTGATGATTGCGAAGATTTTGGTTCTGGTGAGCGTTGCTCAAATCGGCGCGCAACAGGACGTTCTGTAGCACGAACAGGGGCAGGTGAAACAGTAGGTGCGGGAGCACGATCAAGAGGACGTGGTGTGTCGCGATTTTCCCGAGGCGGGAAACGGCGCTCAGACGCCCCTTCACGCTGAAAAGAAGATTGCCCTCCAGAAACCGGTGCATCTGGTTTTATCGGCATATGCCAATTCTTAATTTCCTCTTCTACATGAGTCCTGGTCTGTGCGTAAGTCTTTCTAGAAGATTCAATGATTTCATTCATAAACGTCACAGCATCCTTTTTAATTGGAGGAAGTGTTGTGGCCGAAAATGGAGGAGAACTCACTCCATCAATCATCAATTTTATGTAAAACTGGTATAGACCGAGATTCACCAAGTCTTCTGCCAAAAAGGTTGGGGAAAATTCTTTCTCTAAAAATTCAGCATCGTAAGCACCCACTCGAAAAGTAATCATTGTACCGACGTTTCCGAAAACAGCAGGTCTTACCTCTTCAGACATTTGCTCTATATACTGATGAGCCACAGTCAAATCAAGCTTATATTTTCGAGCCTCTGAAAGGATGTCAGCAAAAGATTCGTTAGCGAAGTTTTGAAACTCGTCCACGTAAAGATAAAAGTGAGGACGAGTTTTCATTTCTTCATCTTGTAAGTCAGCTCGAGACATGGCGGCCAAATAAATCTTTGTGATGAGCATACTTCCAAGAAGATTGGCGTTTGATTCCCCTACTCGCCCTTTAGACAAGTTAATGATCATGATCTTCCTCTCGTCCATCAATGTACGAATATCGAAGGTTGATTTTGGTTGACCGATAATATTTCGAACCAATGGATTAGAAACGAACTGACCAATCTTGTTTTGAATAGCCGCACCAGCTTCCTGCATGTAGCGATCTCCATACTTAGCAAACTCATCAATCCAGAAAGATTTTACTGATGGGTCAGTGATATTATCGACAACTTTTTTGCGGTAATCTTTGTCGGCTAGCATTCTGTTAACGCCAATAAGAGTGGAGTCCGGATATTCAAGTAGCGCCAACAAAATATTATTTAAAATATATTCCATTCGAGCAGACCAAGCGTCAACCCAAATCTTTTTGAAGGCACTCATCAAACCGTTGGCTACCAAGTGACGTTTATCAGGACCAACATCTTCCATCACATTGAAAGAAATTGGGTAGTCCATGTCGAAGGGTGCAAAGTAAAGAACATCTTTAATACGACTCTCTGGGACATACTCCAGCAACAGATCAGCTGATTTACCGTGAGGATCAACGAATGCAATACCTTCGCCATTTTTAATATCTTGTACAGCCATGTTTTCAAGCAAGGTAGACTTTCCCATACCTGTTTTTCCAATAACATACATGTGACGAGAACGATCTTTTCGTTTAATACCAAAAGGCACTCGCTTATTACGCGAATCAGTTTCGGCAAAATATGTCACTAAATTTTCATCGTGCATGTTTTAAAAGGTCTCTTTGTTTTCGACAAAAGTACTACTGTGTGAAGATGGGTTTTTAGGAAAAATATGGAATCCTCCAAGATGTTCTCTATACAAGTTAACTGCGATAATTAAACAGACCATCCCTGCCAAAATCGTGGCTAAGTCTCGCCAAGACGAGGGGAAACCGGTAAATTGGATTAAAACGACAAGAGCAGAGGCGATAATTAGCCCTGTGTATTTATTCATAGCAAAATTATACCATTAGGCACCCACCATGACAACGAATTCTCCTTTAACCTTCGATGGATTAGATAAAAAATAATCTTGTACGTCTTTGGGTGTGCCGGAAATTACTTCCTCAAAAATTTTAGTTATTTCTCTAGCAATAACAATCCGGCGATCTGGGAAAATAGAAATCATCTTTTCGAGAGCCTTTAGAATTCGATGTGGAGATTCATAGAAAACGACGACTCTTTTTGATTCAGCGATCTCTTTAAATAAAGTTTCCCTCCCCTTCTTGTGTGGCAAAAATCCAAGAAAAGTAAACTCGTCAGAAGATAGACCGGAAATTGACAGGGCCGATACCAGAGCGCTCGGACCCGGCACAGCAACAATCTTTAATGATTCACCAAAATGCTCGCGTAATTTAGAAACCAACAAACTACCAGGATCAGATATCGTCGGTGTACCAGCGTCAGATACCAAGGCAAGTGTCTTGTCATCCTCGATCATTTCGATAATTTTATCTATCTTTTGAATTTTACTATGAGCATGATAGCTCATAGTGGAAGTTTTTATTTCGTATTTTGCCAGAAGTTTGCCTGTCACTCGAGTATCTTCACACAGCACCAAATCAACCTCCTTGAAGAGACGTAGCGCTCTCAGAGTAATATCCTCGAGATTCCCTATTGGAGTAGCTATAACGTAAAAAGTCTTCATAAAGATTTAAGTAGTTTCTGATGGATGCCACCAAAAGACCCATTAGACATTATGAGCACTATATCACCTTTTTTAATATTTAATAGAGCTGACTCAAGAAGACTCTCTGCATCGTCAAAAACAAAAGCTTTTGGACCACGCGCAGAAATAACCTCCACCATCTTTGAGGTGTCGATAAAATCTTCACGCCTATCGTTGTGTCGAAACGGAGGAACAGAAAGGTAAACTTCATCTGCCCCATCAAAAGCCTTACTGTACTCTTCTTCGAAAATTTTTCGACGACTGGTATTAGAACGTGGCTCAAAAAACACAACAAGTCTCCTACCAGCAAACTTATCTTTGATAGCTTTGATTGTCTCTCTGACTGCCGTCGGGTGATGTGCAAAATCATCGACAACAGTAACCCCTTTTACTTCTCCGACAATCTCCTGACGTCGTTTCATTCCTTTAAAAGTCTTTAATCCTTCTCTGAGAGACTCTGGTGATATACCCTCAGCAATAGCCATACCACAAACAGCAAGGGTGTTTAGTAAATTATGATTGCCATGAAGAGTGACAAAAAAAGCCCCTATGTCTTCATCTTTTATATGTAATCTAAATTCCTGGCCTTCCGATGAAACCTTCACATCCCTAGCAGTAACATCATTTACTCCTTCTAAACCATAATATATCACCGGAGATTTTGCTGAAGATCCTAATTCTCTAAGCCTAATATCATCACCGTACAAGAACAAGGAACCATCTGAAGGAAGACTTTCAACAAAAAAAGAAAATGCCTGAATATAGTCAGTCATATCATGATATATATCAGCGTGATCAAACTCTAGAGAAGTAATAATTGCACTAGCTGGAGAATAATGAAGAAACTTTGGAGACTTATCAAAGTAGGCCGTATCGTATTCATCTCCCTCAATAATAAAATGTTTGCCTTTTCCTAGATGGAAACTCTCTTCATAATTTTGCATAACACCACCCACAAGATAGCTAGGACTAAAAGAGGCAAAAGAAAAAACATGCGCTAAAAGACCGGTGGTAGTTGTCTTGCCATGGGTACCGGCCACCACTATTGATCGCCGACCATCAATGAAAAAAATTTTAATGGCCTCAGGAAGAGACAGCACCGGCAAACGATTATCTCGGGCAAAAGCTGCCTCAGGATTATCTACGCGACAAGTATTTCCGATGATTATTAAATCAGCCCCAGACAAGTGGGATTCTTTATATCCCTCTTTAAATTCAATTCCCAATCGAGCAATCATGGTGCTCATCGGAGGATAACACCCCTCGTCTGATCCACTCACTCTATACCCAGATTCCCTCAAGAGGCCAGCCAAGGATCCCATAGCCGTACCACAAATCCCGACGAGATGAATGTGCTTGATTTGCTTTAAATCAGGAATCTCTACTCGGTCAAAAACCCTCTTATCTTTATCTAAAAAAGATTCTAATTTTCTCTGATAATACTCTTTCGCTGAAGGCATACTTATAAATTATTTACCCTCTTGAATAAGCGATTTTACTTTTATGATTTCTTCGAAAAGTTGTCTGAGTTTTGACACATCTTCATCTGAGATAGAGCTATCATAGGTGATCTTTACTAATTTATTTAAAAATAAATGGTATATGTCATTAAAATATGTCTCTAGGAGAACCCCTTGATCGGCGCCAGGACTACCTACCTCCCCCTCTCTGAAAAAATAACTGTTGATTGGAATATTTTTATATTCGCGAACTAATGTCTTCATTTGTTTAATTTAAATAATCTATATCTATGCTAATAAATTGATCTTTACCTATAATAACGTGGTCGAGAAGATTTATACCGATGATTTTCCCTACGGCCACCAACTGCTTAGTGATCTCGACATCGGCTTCGCTTGGCTCCAAGATACCCGAAGGATGATTGTGAGCTAATATCACGGCCGCTGCACCATACTCTATTGCTGGTTTAAAAACCTCCCTAGGGTGGATAAGATTAGAATTAACTGTGCCTATTGAAATTACTTCATCGTGAATTACCTTATGATGACTATTCAAATAAATTCCACGCAGATGTTCTTTCGGCAAATTCTGCATATCTCTCAGATACTCAAAAACATCTTCTGCTGTTCGAACAGTAGCTCTATTAATACCGTCTTTATCAAAAAATCTCCTACCAAGTTCGGCACAAGCCACTATCTGAGCAGCTTTTAATTCTGGTATATCAAGATCCTTTGCGATCTTTCCAGCATCGGTTTGGCTAATTAATGCTTTCTCCCCATAGTCTTTTAAGACTCGGCTGGCCATCTCCAATACACCCTCTTTCACACTCCCTGTGTTAAAAATTATAGCCAAAAGCTCGGCCGTAGATAAAATAGCTGGACCTTCTTTGACCAATCTTTCTCTTGGCTTGTCCTCGCTAGGTAAATCTCTTATTTTAAGTACATACTTTCTAATATCCCCTTTTTTAGAAGATTGGCCGAATTTAGATAAATCAACATCTAATAGCAGATCGTTATCTTTTAAAACATATGGATTTATAGTTTTCATACAGTGAATTATATCACTTTCATATGAAATTTCGCTCAAGAAAATATGAAGAAATTATGAAGAAATTTAAAACACTAAAGGATTTAAATAACCTCCACAATGACAGAATTAGTCTCAACCACCTTACCAAAAGGCACACCGGAAACAACAACAACTTTCTCACCTTTTGAAGCAATTTTGTTCTTCAAGACATATTGTCTAATTACTTTAAGAGCATCACTCAATCTATCAAATCTCTTAATCAAGACGGGGTAACATCCATAAAATAGAAGGGATTTTTGGAAAGTGTGTTTATTAGGAGTAACCACGAGTATGGCCTTATCTCCCTTATGTCTAGAAATCTTTTTGGAGCTCTTACCAGTCTCAGTTAGGGAAACAATGCACTTAGCTCCTACGATATCAGCGATATCAACCGCAGCAGATGTAATAGCGACGCTGACGGTCTTTTTTAATGCCTCACATTTACTACTTAGCAACTGCTTTGCCATTAAATCATTCTCTACTCGAAGAGATACTCTGGTCATAACCTCCACCGCCTTTATTGGAAAATCTCCTAAAGTGGTTTCCTCAGAAAGCATGATTGCATCTGTACCATCAAGAATAGCATTCGCAACATCAGAAACTTCGGCACGAGTAGGAACAGGAGATTTAATCATAGATTCCATCATCTGAGTAGCTGTAATTACTGGCTTTCCAACCTCATTACACTTTTTAATAATCATCTTCTGAATAAGAGGAACGTTTTCTGCTGGAATCTCAACGGCCAAATCACCTCGAGCCACCATAATAGCATCTGACAACTCAATAATTTCATCAATATTTTGAACAGCTTGAGGAGTTTCTATTTTTGCTACAATGCCAGCTTTGGATTTAGCCTTATTAAGGATTTCTCGAAGTTCCTGAATATCACCTGGACGGCGAACAAAAGAGAGAGCAACATAGTCAACATCATTTTTAATACCAAAAACTAGATCTGTCTTATCTTTAGGAGTTAAAGAACTTATAGAAAGATCTGTGTCGGGGAAATTGGCGCCACGACGACCTTTTAATTCTCCACCAGCAATAACCTTAGTAATTATTTCATTGCCAGATATCTTTTCAACCTTCAATTCCTTTTTACCATCATCAAGCATAATCCTGTGACCAACCTGAACCTCTTTAGGAAGCTTGGCATAGTTTATATGTACACGCTTAACATCACCGATAATATCTTCAGTGGTCAAAATAAAAGTCTGTCCCTTTTCAATTGTTACTCGTCCACTAGGAGTACCAAACTCTCCGGTACGAATCTTCGGCCCTCCAAGATCTTGCAGAGTAGCTGCTGGTATGTTTGTTTTTGCAATTGCCTTCTTAAGGTTATCTACCTTTGCCTGATGTTCTTTAAAATCACCGTGTGAGAAGTTGATTCTCATTACATTCATGCCTGCTCTCAATAACTTTTCTAGTTCGGGCTGACTTTCGGTCACTGGGCCAATCGTACAGACAATCTTTGTTTTTTTACCTATATGCATATATTCAAATTAATTTTTATTATAATGTGCGCCTGCCAGGATTCGAACCTGGGACCCCATCAGTATCAGTGATGTGCTCTACCAACTGAGCTACAAGCGCGTGCATACAAACATAACAAAAAAAGCTAGTTTTGACAACACGGAGACGGAATACAAAAAGCACCCTGTTCGGGTGCTTTTTGTATTTAACATTCTCTATTTTGTTCCGTTCATTTTCGTCTTTCCGAATGTCATATCAACTTTTAAGATATTTGATCATTATCTTGCTATTAGGCAAAGCAGGCCATTGTAGGTCCAATTGGAACCCGCAATATCGACACGATAAGCTTTATGCATATCCGAAGATGGTACATAAAACGTATGATGTTTTTGAAATATTCCACGAGCAGCTTCCGCTACCCGTGCCTTGTTACGACTTAGTCCCTGTTACCAAGCTTACCGTAGGCCACGACATGCGTGAATTTCGGGTATTCCTGGTTCCCTTGACTTGACGGGCGAATATTTTCGTTAAACGACGAATTTATGTTCCCACCGTACGGACGGATTTCCCGTATACGGCGAGCTCTAATGCATTGTCTGCTTTATTGCAAACATTTTTCTTAATCCAATATCTGTTTTATGATCTTCATTCTTAGTCATATTCATTAAAATGCAGAAAGTTTCAA
>CAJBRS010000034.1 GCA_903958115.1 uncultured bacterium
ACGTCCTGTGAATGGCTCTGCTACGAAGAAGGCTGTGACAAAAATCTCTGAATCTTTCTAGCTCGCTCTACGAGAAGTTTATCTTCATCTGAAAGTTCTTCAATACCGAGAATAGAAATTATGTCTTGAAGATCTCGGTATCTTTGGATGATCCTCTGAACTTCACGAGCGACTTGATAGTGTTCTTCACCTACAATGTTTGGATCAAGGGCGCCAGAGATCGATTCGAGGGGATCAATGGCTGGATAGATACCAAGCTCGGTTAAAGCACGAGAAAGCACGATGGTGGAATCAAGGTGGGCGAAAGTTGTGGCTGGAGCGGGGTCAGTAATATCATCGGCTGGCACATACACAGCCTGTACGGAGGTCACGGAACCTTTTGTTGTGGAAGTAATGCGCTCTTGGAGTTCTCCCATTTCATTTGCGAGAGTCGGCTGGTAGCCGGCAGCTGACGGCATACGCCCAAGCAAAGCTGATACTTCTGATCCAGCCTGAGTGAAACGGAAAATATTATCTATAAAAAGAAGTACGTCCTTGCCCTCGGTGTCGCGGAAATATTCTGTCATGGTCAATCCTGAAAGTGCGACGCGGAGTCGGGCTCCTGGCACTTCGTTCATTTGACCGAAGACCATGGCTGTTTGCGCAAGCACGCCGGAGTCTTTCATTTCGTTGTAGAGATCATTACCTTCGCGAGTTCTTTCGCCGACACCGGCGAATACTGAGTAGCCCTTGTGAACAGTTGCCACGTTTCGGATAAGCTCCTGTAGAAGAACTGTCTTTCCCACGCCGGCTCCTCCGAAGAGTCCGATTTTTCCTCCTTTAATGAATGGGCAAATAAGGTCGATCACTTTAATACCTGTTTCAAAAATCTGTACTTCGGTGGATTGTTCGGTGAAGTCAGGAGCCTTGCGGTGAATTGGCCAGCGCTCTGTATTTGTGGGAAGTTCTGCTCCATTATCAATTGGCTCGCCAAGAAGATTAAACATTCGGCCGAGAATATCTTTACCCACAGGTACACTGATAGGTGCCCCAGTTGAGGAAACCTCCATACCGCGCTGTAATCCTTCGGTCGGACCCATTGAGACAGTGCGAACTTTGCCACCACCGAGATGCTGAGATACTTCAAGAATTATTTTTGCTCCGTCTTCTTTCTTGGTTTCAAGTGCTGTGTAAATTTCTGGCAAATTTTCGCCTTCAAATTCTACATCGACGACTGGTCCGATGATCTGAATAATTTTTCCTGTCTTTACATGTTTGTGTTTTGTTTCCATATATAAATTATTATTAAGCTAGGGCTTCGGCGCCGGCGCTGATTTCTGTTAATTCTTTTGTGATCTGTGCCTGACGTACTTTGTTGTACGTAATGCGTAAATCCCCAATAAGTTCTTTAGCATTATCCGAGGCACTTTTCATGGCAATCATTCTGGAAGAATGTTCAGAAGCATTAGCTTCAAGTATAGACTGATGTACTTCAATATCAACGAGAGTTTTAATAAGCTTATCTAAGACAATAGCAGGAGACGGCTCGTAAATGTACTGACGGACTATAGAAGATGGCGCAATAGCGTTATCAACGGCCTGAGGCATACCGGCATAAAGACCGTGTTCAGGGATGATGTGTTTGGTTATTTCTTCTAGGGCTTTAGGTGTAACTGGAAGAATTTTTCGAACAACAACATTTTGCTTCATCGCTGAAATAAAATTGGTATAAATTATGGTCACTTCATCGTATTCGTTTTTTAAAAATTGCTCATGAAGAAGAAACGAGATTGGCAGAGTTTCTGCTGTCGTTACAAAATCTCCACTTCCCAAAAATTCATCGATAATTGTAAGCCCGCGTTTTTTTAAGAAGTCACGTCCACGTTTGCCCACAGCTACGATATCTACTTTTACATTGTCATATTGCTCGCCAGTATGGCTTTTGATAAATTGTTGAGCTCTTTTTAAAACATTGGTGTTAAAAGATCCCGCTAAGCCTTTATCAGAAGTAACCACTACTAAGCAGATTTTTTTGACTTTATTTTCACGAGTTAGCTTGCTGTACTGAAGGTCTTCTTCTTTCATCGCTTGGCGAATATTTTTTAAAATTTCTAAAGCAGAAATGGCGTAGGGTCGGGAAGTAATAGCTGCTGACTCGCTCTTGCGCATTTTTACAGCCGAAACAGCTTGCATTGCCTTTGTGATTTGCTGGATACTTTTAGTGGAGCGTATGCGGTTTTTGATTGTTCGCGAAGTGGCCATTTAAATATTATTGTTAAGCTTTGAAATAATTTTCGCTGAAATCCTTGCAAGCAGACGAAAGGGAGGCGTCAATTTCTGGAGTGATTTCACCTTTCTCGCGAAGACCAGCAAGAATTGTGGACTGTCGCTCTTTAATAAATTTAATTAAACCATCTTCAAAAGTTGGAATATCTGAAACTTTTACATTGTCAGCAAAGCTCTTTGTCACTGCGTAAATGGACACCACCTGCTCTTCAAAGGGAATACTGTGGTACTGAGGCTGTTTAAGAAGCTCGGTCAATCGACGTCCTCGCTCGATTTTCTTGGCGGTAGCGACATCTAGATCCTGACCGAATTGAGCGAAGGCAGCTAGCTCGCGGAACTGAGCAAGATCGAGGCGAAGTGTTCCAGCCACTTTTTTCATAGCTTTGGTCTGAGCAGCTGATCCCACACGTGACACTGAAAGTCCGACGTTCACAGCGGGGCGAATACCTTGATAGAAAAGTTCTGGTTCGAGATAAATCTGACCATCGGTAATCGAAATAACATTTGTTGGAACGTAAGCAGAAATATCTCCGAGCTGAGTTTCGATGATAGGTAGAGCTGTGAGTGACCCACCTCCATATTCTTTGTTTAATTTTGCGGCACGTTCAAGTAGGCGAGAGTGCAAATAGAAAATATCACCAGGGTAAGCTTCACGGCCTGGTGGTCGGCGGAGCAGTAGGGAAATTTGTCGGTATGCCCAAGCGTGTTTGGAAAGATCGTCATAGATTACCAAAGCATCTTTCGATTGCGCCATAAAATATTCTCCGATAGCACACCCTGTGTAAGGAGCTAAGTATTGAAGTGATGCTGGGGCAGAAGCTCCGGCTACTACTACGACTGTGTATTCCATCGCTCCAGTCTTCTTTAGTCGCTCTACGATCTGAGCAATTTTTGATTCTTTCTGCCCAATAGCAACATAGATACAAATTGGTACGCCATATCGAGATTCATTTTTCTGGTTGATGATTGTGTCAATTGCGATAGCTGTTTTTCCTGTTTGTCGGTCGCCAATAATTAGTTGTCGTTGACCTCGGCCAATTGGAATCATTCCATCAATGGCTTTGATACCAGTGTGAAGGGGGGTGTTTACAGATTGGCGGGTGATAACGCCAGGCGCAATTTTTTCTAGAGGATAGCGTTCCATTTTAGAATGATTGAGTGCTCCGCCACCATCTACTGGATTACCGAGTGCGTCAATTACTCGTCCGACTAGTTCATTGCCAACCGGTACCGACAAAATAGTGCCGGTTGATTTAACTTGCTGACCCTCTTTAATTTCTAGAGGATTACCCAATACGATGGCTCCCACGCTGTCTTCTTCTAGATTGAGTGCGAGTCCAGAAACTTTTCCTGAAGGTGTTTCAAATTCCAAAATTTCACCAGCACGAACAGAACTAAGGCCTCGAATTCTAGCCACACCATCGCCGATTTTAATTACTTCGCCAACATTTGAGACAGTTGGGCCTTGGCGTAGTCCTGAAATTTCATTCTTTAGTTGTTGTAGTATTGTGTCTTTTTCCATTGTCTTTTGTGGTGTTAGTAATTAATAACTTCTTTTAAACGATTAATTCTTTCTGAAATCGTATTGTCTACCAGAAGATCATTCTCTCGAATTTTAATACCATCCTCTGTCTCAATAATTTCTCTAGTAATTCCATTTCTTTCTTTCCAAATACTTGTAAATTGATAAGAGATTTCGGGAAGTAGGGAACTTTCACCGTTTGCATACAAAAATTCAGCAAATTTTTTAATATTTTTAGACTCGCCGTCTTTTGTTAGATCATATAAACTTTCTGCGTATTGTCGGGGTGAGTATTTCATACTTTATACTTCATGCTATTTTAATACAGCCAGCGCCTGATCCTTTAGCTTGCTCTGAGCTGATTCATTGATGATGTCTCCCATAGATTTTTCTATGGCGAGGCTAATAAGTTCTCCTGTTTCCTTTTTCAATTCTGCTCGGAGTGTTGTTCTGTCCTTTTCTATCTGGGCTCGGCCTTGAGAAATTAGTGTAAGTGATTCGATGCGGGTTTCTTGAAGTTTTTCCTCTTTTAGTTTTGAGGCATTTTTTTCTGCCTCTTTTATAATTTTTTCTCCATCAAGACGAGCTTGTTTCAAAACTTCGGCTTTTGCTTTTTCTGCTTCGGTAAGTTTCTTTTTTATCTCCTCGCCAAGCTGAATATTTTCTTTGATTTTGTTTTGGCGTTCGTTAAGTGTCGCGAGAATTGGTTTAAAAACAAATCTTTGCAAGATATAGGCGAGTATGGCGAAATTCACCACTTGTGCCAAAAGTAGTTTCCAATCAATTCCTAATTTTAGAATGAGATCTTGCATGGGGGACAGGTATTCAGTATGAGGTATTATTTAGTATGAAGGTCTTTGCCTTCCTTCATGCTGCATACTCCATACTTCATACCAGTTTTAGACGAACTTGATAATCAACGCTACTACGAGTGCATAAATAGCGATAGCCTCGGCAAACACGATGGCCAGGATCATGGCTGTTTGAATTTTGGGAGCGGCTTCTGGGTTGCGTCCAATAGCTTCCATAGCTTTTCCGGCTAATAATCCGATGCCAATTCCTGGCCCAATAGCTCCAAGACCGATAGCGATAGCTGCTGCAATAGGTGCTAAATTCATTTTGTTTTTTTGAGGCGTATCCGTTTGGACAGTACCTTTTAATAAATAGTAATGTCGCTATTTTACTACATATAGCCATGGTTTCAAAGATAATATTTTATATATTGACTAAAGCTGTATTTTGTGATAATATTCCGTCGAAACCAACAAATCTGCTGAAAAGCAGTAACAACCAAATAGGGAGAAAATCTTATGAAGCAAATTCTTAGTGTCGTCTTTAGCATCACGGCCTTTGTCGTCTCAATGTATGCTTTGTTGAACTCGATCAGTATCGATTCCAAACTCAACGAGCAAAACAATCGCCTCATTGCCTGGAATACATACCAGGGTCAGTACGGCGATTATCATGTTCTCATCGAGGAGAGGAAGAAGGGTGACGGAAAAACTGAGCGTCACGTTAGCTTGGAACGCAACAGTGACAAGAACAGCGATCCTCGTCTGCCTGTTGCTGTCATCGCCTCCAACTACGATGATCTCGGCCAGTGGAATCACTTGTCGATTCGACAGAACCTTGCGGACGGCTTCAATACCGTTCACTTCCGGGATGACGGATCTCGCATTTGGGATCCCTGCACCACCGATAAGGATCGTGTGCAGCCGTTTACGGATGAGCAGATTAAGTACGTCAAAACCCTCATTGGGCAAGCGGTGTTCTTCGTTTACAACAACGACCATAAGCACGACAACCTTAAACAAGAGGAAGAGTTGAAGAACCTGCGCTACGCGCACGAATAATCAACTTCGACCAATCAACACAGCCTCACCACGAAAGCTTTACTTTCGGGTGAGGCTTTTCGTTTACATGTTTTTAATTAGTGTTCACTCTCGTGGCTGTGAGTGGCTGCGGCAAGATACATCATTGCTAGGGTGGCAAAAATAAGAGCCTGGATGAATCCTACGAATATTTCAAGCCCGAGAAATGGTATTGGAATAACGTATGGAACTAGGAATGTGATAATAACCATCAAAACTTCTCCAGCAAAGACATTTCCAAATAGACGGAATGACAGGGAAACAATTCTAGATAGTTCACTGATGATTTCTAATAAACCCACTGCGAAATTTATAGGGCTACTCAATTGAATAAATTTTGAGATGTGTTTTTTTGCGCCAATTACCACAAATCCGACGATGTGAGAAAGAGTAACGACAACTAGTGCTAGGGCTAGTGTCGAATTAATATCAGAATTAACTGAACGAAAAAAAGGTACAAAAACTTTATGGCCTTCTTCGAGATGGTAAAAACCTAGGCTACCAACACCGGGGAGTATTCCAAGCCAGTTAGAAAATAGAATAAAAAAGAAGATTGTCCCGCAGACCGGCAAAAATTTTATTGCGGTTGCTCTGTCGCCAGCGATATTACTCATGAAATCCAGGAAAAGATCCATGGCTGATTCAGTGGCGTTTTGTAATTTACCGGGAGCTTTTCCTGCATTTTTTTTGATTGATCTCGATAGTACTGTCGCTAGGATTATTAAAAGGATAACAACAATCCAAGAAGTAAAAAGGGTATTGGTCACTGGTAGTGGCCCAATTTTGAAAAGGGTTTCGGCCGTAAGAGAGATTGGGTGCATGTTTATATAAATTAACTGTATTTTCTAATAATTTTATAAATAAGATAGCTACTACCCATCAGAGAAAGAAAGATTCCTACAAGTAGGAAGAGTGGTGATGTTCCTAAGTGCTTATCTAAAAATCTACCACCAAGGGCAAACAAGACCAAAGGAACGGCAATAGTATAGCCCAATTCAAACACTAAGGCGATTAAGGCTTTTTTCTCCATGATGCCGACATTATACTATAAATGTGGTAAAGTGATGGCGCATGGGATTTAAAATATTTACTAAATTTAAACCGGCTGGGGATCAGCCCACTGCTATCGCGGGCTTATTAGACGGGCTTAAAAAAGGACAGAGACATCAAACATTGCTTGGTGTGACTGGTTCAGGTAAAACTTTTACTGCGGCGAATGTTATTGCTTCGATAAATAAGCCAACGTTGGTCATTGCTCACAACAAAACTTTGGCTGCCCAGCTTGCTCAAGAGTATCGCGAATTTTTTCCCGACAATGCTGTTCATTATTTTGTCTCCTATTACGACTACTATCAGCCAGAAGCCTACATGCCTGTCACTGATACATATATAGAGAAGGAGGCACAGATAAACGAAGAGATTGATCGTCTTCGTCACGCTTCCACACAGGCCCTACTTACTAGGAAGGACGTCATCATCGTAGCCTCGGTCTCTTGTATTTATGGTTTGGGATCACCGGTAGAATATGAAAAAGTTAATTTAAAAATAGAGGTAGGGCAGAAGATTTCTCGTGCGGAACTCGTGCGAAAATTTATTGATATTCATTTTGAAAGAACGATTGCTGATCTGACGCCGGGGCAATTTCGTGCATTGGGAAATTCTGTTGAAATTATGCCTGTCAGTGAGAGAGTGATCTATAAAATAAATTTTGAAGGAGAAACAATCGGGCAAGTGCTTAAAATTGACGCCATCACAAGGCAGATCATTGAGGACACAAAAGTTTTCTTTCTTTTTCCTGCAAAACATTTTATTACAGAAGAGGCTCAACAAAAGAAAGCCATTCAGACTATCCAAGATGAACTAAAAAAGCAGTTGGCTAAATTCCAAAAGGAAGGAAAAATTCTTGAGGCTGAAAGATTAAAGCGTCGTACTAATTATGACTTGGCGCTGATTCGTGAGATAGGATACTGCAACGGTATCGAAAACTACTCTCGCCATTTTTCTGGAAAGGGTGCTGGTGAGCCACCAGATTCATTACTCTCATATTTCCCACATAATAAAGATGGGTCGCCAGATTTTCTTACTATTATTGACGAATCGCATGTCACAGTACCTCAGCTTAATGGAATGTACGCTGGAGATGCTTCTCGAAAGAAGAGCTTGGTAGATCATGGTTTTCGTCTGCCTTCTGCTTGTGATAACCGCCCATTAAAATTTCCAGAATTTATGGAGCGTGTTGGACAGATAATTTATACTTCCGCAACGCCAGGTAAGTTTGAAATAGAAAATAGTTCCCAAGTGATAGAGCAAGTCATCCGTCCGACGGGGCTTGTTGACCCACAGATTGAAATTAAACCCGTTATAGAGAAAGGTAAGTACAAGGGTCAGATTTTTGATTTTATTTCTGAGGCCGAAAAAGAAATTAAAAAAGGTAATCGTGTTATTGCTACCACGCTTACCAAAAAGATGGCAGAAGATCTAAGTGAATATTTGAAAGAGAAAAAAATCAAGGCTGAATATCTACATAGCGATATTGAAACATTGGATCGAATCCAAATCTTAACTGATTTTAGGAAAGGGAAGTTTGATGTGATTGTTGGTGTTAACTTACTTCGAGAGGGACTCGATTTGCCAGAGGTGACCCTTATTGGAATTCTTGATGCTGACAAGGAGGGGTTTTTGCGTTCTGAAACAGCGCTTATTCAGACTATTGGTCGTGCCGCTAGAAATGTGGATGGGCGGGTGATTTTGTACGCTGATCATATGACAAATTCTATGAATCAGGCTATTGGTGTTACAACAACTCGTCGCAACCGTCAGCTTGAGTACAACAAGAAACATGGCATCACACCAAAGACAATTATTAAAAAGATTCAGGATATTACTGAAGAGCTTCGTACCGAGCATCAGAAAACTGTTAAGGCTCTGCTTGAAATTGATCGAAAGATGTACGACAAGGATCCCAAAAAACTAATTAAACAAAAAGAGAAACAAATGAATGAGGCTGTAAAGTTGTTAGACTTTGAAACTGCTGCAATTTTACGCGACGAAATAAAATCTTTGCTGACGGAGAAGTAATTAATTCTCTAGCGGTGGGGACAGCCAGCCCAACAACAAGGTCGACGCATACCTTTCCTCATCTTATCAAGACCTACAGTTATGCGGTGTTTTCTGGTCGCATCCTTTTTTGCAGATGTAACCCAACATATCCATTCGTTACGTGCTAAGGGTGTAATATCCATCCACACTTTTTTTACAGTTGAGTCAGACTCAATTGCTTTTCGAAAATCTATTGGCATTTTGTGTATGGCGCCACCAAGGATTAAATTTCTGGACATAAAACTATTATATCAAACACAACTGTATGTCGCCGGAGGTACGGAGTCTGAGTAGATTGACACATTGATAATTTTATATTAGTATTGCTCCTGAATTTTGCTGTATTTGCGGCGAAAGTAGTAAAAACAACAACCGAAAAAAAGGAGGAACAATTTGAAAGATTTGAAAGAAAGGCATCCGTACGACGCAGCCATTTTTGTTGGTCTGCCTGGGTCCTACAAGGGAACTGTTAACAAGGCGATTTGCGGATCGTCTCGCGATAGAAATCGGCCGATTCACATCGAGATGAGTCGTATCATCAAGTTAAAGAGGGCCGAAGATAAGAAATTCGATGAACTGGCCGACTCTTTGATGGCTCGGGGTATTTTGGTTCCGGATTCTCACATCATGGGGATTCTGAATGATTACCTCAGCGATCTGTCTCATGACCGAGTTTGGTCTTTTGACGGGGTCCCTCGGAATCAGAACCAGGCTGGCAGGCTTGACCATTTCCTGAGGAAAAGGAAATATCATCGTCAGGTGGTTTTCTATCTTCAGACAACTGAAGCTCAGGCTCGGGAGAATATCCTGCAAAGAGCGGTCAAAGAAGCTCGCGAAGATGATCAAAACCCTGAAGTCGTTCAGACTCGTCTGGACACCTTCAAGTCGGAGATCGTCTCGATAATTGAATTCTATCGGGAACGCAAGATCGAGGTCGTCGAGATCAGCTGTGCCAACGGTTCTTCTGCGGTGATCGAGAAAGTTAAGGAAAAACTAGGCCTTCGGTAGGTCTTTGGTTTTCCAAAAAATAATGAGGCGGGGGCAACTACAAATGCTCCCGCCTTTACTTTTTTCATAAAAACGTTACTATTTCTTCATATTAAATTTATATATACCCCATTGGCCGGAGGCAGGGGATTTTGGCGCGTATAGGAAAAAACAAAAAATGGAAAAAGATAAAGAAAAAAAAGATGTTATAGTCGTCAAAGGCGCTCGGACTCATAATCTGAAGGATATTACTGTTGAGATGCCTCGCAATAAGATGGTTGTCTTCACTGGCCTTTCTGTCTCAGGAAAATCTTCATTAGCCTTTGATACTATTTTTGCTGAAGGACAGCGACGCTATGTTGAGTCTCTCTCTTCCTAT
>CAJBRS010000035.1 GCA_903958115.1 uncultured bacterium
ATATTTTGTTTTTGTTGGCAACCTTAATATGGGCAATGATTACTGTGTATCCTTATTCACACAGAATTGTTTATTTACAGATCCCTTATCTACTCTGGGTCTCTTTTGCTACTGTTTTGCAGATAACCATCACTAGATTGAATCGATAGTATATGAACAAGACAACAAAAAGAATTATCGTCGTTAATGATAGGATGCAAAAGAACTATCGCTATGAGTGTGTAGCCACAATCGGTAAAAATTTTGATCCAAGATTTAAGCCGGATCTTTCTCCAAAGGAAATGTTAAAAATGGGGGTATTCGGCGGAAAGTATATGACGGATTGTGGAAATGAGTTTCCTGCTGATTGGTTTACAAAAGCTAAGCTTGATTCAGAAAAACACAATGCTGATTTGAATTTTTTTAAAGTGAACGCTAGTCAGCCTCTTTCGGTTTGGAAAAATAAGGGCTGGATTTACAAAGATGATCCTCGTGGATGGTTTCAGTGGTACTGTCGGTATTATATGGGGAGACGTATTTTAGAAGAAGATGATCGACAGATTAGGCGTTGGAAGGCGATGGTTCGTCACGTTACTCAAATAAAAAACAATTGTAGAGCAGGAGACTTATTTTGTCGCCAGAGACAAAGGCAGGCGTTGTTGCACTGGGCCTACGACAGTAGAAAATTTTGATATACTAATATTATGAAAAATGACAGCCAAAACAATAAATTTTCTATCGTAAAAAGGGCCAAGAGTTTTGTCCACGCAGGGAGGGGGATTGGTGTATTTATTAAAACAACTCACAACGCGTGGATTCACCTAGTCGCCCTTTTCGCGGTTGTCTCGTTGGGGTTTTATTTTCAAATTACTCATGTTGAGTGGATGGTTTTGGTGCTTGTCTGTGGGCTAGTGTTGGCGTCTGAAGCTTTTAATACGGCAATCGAAATCGATATTGATCTAACTTCTCCCGAATATCACCCCTACGCTCGCGACACGAAAGATGTAGCGGCTGGTGCCGTTTTAATTTCGTCTATTACAGCTTTGATTGTCGGCCTGATTATTTTCGCTCATTATCTGTAGAGTTTTCCACAAGTCTTACTTGTGTGTCGTCGCCTTTTTTTGATACGATGGTGAGCTCATGAAAATATTTTTATCTGGACTCAAGAAGGAAATAAAAAATAATTGGAAATCTGGTATCTCGGTAGCTATGGTATCCATCCCTTTGTCGTTTTCCTTAGCTATTGCTGCTGGGGCTAGTCCTATGACAGGTATTATTACGGCGGTATGGGCTGGCTTAGTCGGCGGTATTGTCGGAGGGAGTCAATTTAATATCATCGGACCAGCTGGCGCTCTAGCTGGTATTTTAATTGTTTTTGCGATCTCCTACGGTCCAGCTATTTTACCTATTTTAGCAATTTTTAGTGGTTTAATTATTTTGGTTGTCTGGCTGCTCGGCTGGGATAAGTATTTGATATTTGTACCTTCTAGCGTGGTTCACGGGTTTACTCTTGGGGTAGCGTTGACTATTGGCCTCGGACAAATAAATTCCGCTTTCGGTCTCAGTGGTCTTCCTGTTCACGATACATCGGTTTTAAACACTCTTGAGTCGTTGAGGCATTTGGGGATGGTTAGTTGGTCTGCCTTCATCCCATTTATTTTAGGATTATTGGTTATGTTTGTTCTCCTAAAATTCAGACCAAGTTGGCCTAATTCTATAATCGTGGCGATACTTGGAATTTTGTTCGGCTACGCTTCCATTCACGGAGTGTTACCTTTTCATCTTCAAACTGTTGGAACTAAATATCCAGGACTAAGTAATAATCTTTTTGTTTTTCCGAAGTTAGCTTCAGTGTTATTTTATGGAAGCAGGATTATGCTAGTTTTGAAATCTTCTGTGGTTGTTGCTTTTATTGCCATCTTGGAAACACTTCTCTCTGCAAAGACGGCTGATGGTATGACTAAGACAAAATTTCGCCAAGGGCGGGAAGTAATGGGCCTTGGTTTGGCCAACGTGGCCTCAGGTATATTTGGTGGTCTGCCGGCGACCGGCGTATTTGCTAGAACTGCTTTAAATATAAAAAGTGGAGCAAAATCAAATTATTCCCAGATCATCAATGCTGTTGCCGTCGGGGTCATTTCTGTGATATTTATTTCTGGTTTCAATTATCTTCCTTTATCGATTACCGCTTCTATTCTGGTCTATGTATCCATCAGAATGATTACAGCAGAACATTTTAAAAAGTTATTTAAATTTGATAAATCCGCTTTCGCGCTATCTTTCGTGGTGGCCGCTTTGACGTTTGGTTATGATGCCACGACCGGTATTCTCGTTGGTACTTTAGCTTCTCTTTTGCTCTTTGCCCACAAGCTTTCCAGTACAGAACTCGGAAGTGAGACTGATCCGGAAAATTTTAATCCTGAAGATGAAAAAGAAGAAGCTATTATTTATCGTTTTGCTGGGCCTTTAACATACTTAAATTCAAAGACTCATATTGAGAGGCTTAATCTGATTACTCCTACAAAACCCATAATTTTGAATTTCCGGCATGCTCACTACATTGATGTAGACGGGTTTGAATCATTGGATGAAATTGTAGAATCTTTAGAAGATCAAAAATGTTCAGTATATATTTCTGGGGTAAAACCAGAAATGATGGATCATTTTAATGAGCACTCTTGGTTTAAAAAGATGGTCTCGCAAAACAAGGTCTTTGGGTCTACAGACGAAGTTCTGAAGGTGATATAATGTGTCTATATGACATATATAATATTAGTAATCCTCATAATCTTGTTTTTGGTTTCTGTTCGGGTGGTAAAAGAATACGATCGTGGCGTGGTCTTCTTTTTGGGGCGTTTTCGTGCTGTTCGTGGGCCCGGCCTTATTATCTTGATACCAATTTTTGAGCAGATGACTCGGGTGACTCTTCGAACCATTACGATGAATATTCCTTCTCAGAAAATTATTACCAAAGACAATGTCTCGATTGATATCGCCGCTGTCGCATATTACAAAATTGTTGATCCTCAAAAATCAGTTATCGCTATCGAAAATGTTTTCAGTGCGGTTAACCAAATTAGTCAGACAACAGTGCGAAATGTTGTTGGTCAATTTCAGCTAGATCAACTTCTTTCTCAAACAGTTGATATTAATACTCAGATAAAAAATGTTATTGATGCTCACACAGAGCCTTGGGGGGTAGAAGTAACAGCTGTTGAAATCAAAGATATTACTTTACCGGACAATATGCAGAGAGCTATGGCCAAGGAAGCTGAAGCTGATCGTGAGAGACGGGCTAAGATCATCGCCGCCGATGGAGAATTTCAGGCCGCTCAAAAGCTCGGTCAGGCTGCTGATATTATTTCTGTTCATCCTGTTGCTCTTCAGCTTAGAACTCTTCAGACAATGGCAGAAATTAGTGTAGAGAAAAATTCTACTATCATTTTCCCAGCTCAATTCATGACCACTGTACAAGAAGCTATCAGGACTATCAAAGGTGATTCTTTGACTAAGTAATTTTATGAGAATATACGTACTTGGCAGTAATAGCTTTGTGAGCGAGATGGTTGGTTGTAAAAACAAGTTGTGCGAACTTGGTTTTGATGGTTGGATTCATCAAGATTACGAAGATCATGTAAATGGGGTTAAGCTGGCTTTTCCTGAGAAAAATGATGTTCCTGGCGAGAGTGCTGAGTTCAAAAGAGCCCATGATTATATCCGTGCCCATTACCGACATATCCTACAAAGTGATGCCATTCTAATCGTTAATCTCGAAAAGAAAGGTTTAAAAAATTATATTGGCGGTAATTGTCTGATGGAAATGGGGATGGCTTATGTAAACGATAAGAAAATATTTTTGCTAAATGATATTCCAAAAGACTCGGCTTACTTAGATGAGATTGAAGCAATGGATCCAATTTGCCTGCATGGTGATCTAAATAATATTGAAAAATAAAACCCATTAGCGCCGGTCTGGGCGCTAATGGGTGGGTTTGAATCTATCCTGTTATGACAGGGAAGGGACCAAAACATACGTGTGCAACTGTATATTGTTCCAATTTTCCTTTTGCTCTCTCGAAGGATTCCAATTGGTTTTCTTCGACGTCCATTTCCATGATGAAGTCGTAGGTATGATTGCCTGTTGGTACAGAATGGATCTGAATCAAGTTTAAGTCTTCTTTACCGAACAGGTGAATTGCTGTGGCTAGTGCATCTGGTTGGTGAGGAAGTCTGAAGACAACTAATGCACGGTTTTTCTTATCGGTCCAAACTTGGTATCCGATGGGACTGATGAGAAAAAAAGTCGTGATAGCCGTTGTGTCCTCGAAGGCTTCATCGATGACGACTAAGCCGTATTTTTCCGCAGCTGATTTTGGCCCAAGAGCAGCGCAGTCTTTATCCACCTCTTCTTCTGCTACTCGTCTTGCGGCTTCGCCATTGCTGGTTTTTGTAGCCTCTGCTAAAAATCCGCCTTCGGCGATTTTGTTTTTGCATGCACCGATTGATTTGCTGTGGGCAATTATTTTCCTGAATGGTTTACCAATCATCTCTTTGCGCACCATTAGGCAGAAGTGGAGCTCCATCTTTACTGCTCCAGTGATTTGAATTGGGCAATCCGCTGTCTTTTTATACTGCTGAAGTAGGGAAGTATATGATTCTACAGAATCAGGCACCCTCCCTTCCGCAAGGGTTTCCATAGCAATAGCACCGAAACCACCATTTTTGATAATTGTTGGGAGCACCTCACTGTTAGAAGTAACTCCTAAATAGTGATTTTCTGGGTTGTCTATATCCGGTGCCAAATAAATCTCAGAAAGTTTTTTATAGGCATCGTGAGAGAAAGTGGCTCCAAGAGGGGCTAAGAACGTGATATTTGTCATAAGTTTTTTCCTTTCATTTTTTTTATTTAATTGTTAATGATCTATAATGACTTCTAAAAGAAAAACCGCTATCCGGAGAGGATAGCGGTTTTTCTTTTAGAAGTTTACAACGCTAATTCACTCTTCGGTTTGCCGAATTCCAGATAAAAAATCCGAAAAATGAATTAATATGTGTCATGACGGAAATATTACTACAATGGATTTTAAATGCAATATGTTAGAATATCTGATAATGTCTCATTTCGATATTATTCAATTTATCCTTTTTGTCGTCATCTCTTTTGGTCTGATCAAAATTATTTTTGATTCATATCAAAATATCAGTAAAGGCAGGTGGAGTCTCGATTATATTGCCTTCGCAGCGATGGGTGTTTCTCTTCTATCTGGAGAATTTTTGGCTGGAGCCGTCATTGCCATTATGTTTACAGGAGGAGAGGCCCTCGAGGCCTTTGCTTCAAGACGTGCAGTTGGTGCATTAAAAAAACTTAGTGAAACTATCCCTAAAAATTGTTTGGTTCGTCGAGGTTCAGCTTTTGTGGAAGTTCCTATTCAGGACGTTAGACCAGGAGAAAAGATTATCGTAAAACCTAATGAGATTATTGCGTTGGATGGAATCATTGTTTCTCCGTCTGAGGCAATTTTAAACATGTCCAATCTCACAGGAGAAGCCGAGGCCTTGATACTTAAAGTTGGTACTTTTGTGAAAAGTGGCGCCATAAACATTGGTGGAACCGTTGAACTCTCCGTTGTGGGTGATTTCTCTTCTTCGACTTATCACAAAATCGCAGAGTTGGTGGAAGTTGCAAGAGCTAATCCATCACGCACTGTCAGAATCTCAGAGAAAGCTAATTATTATTTTACTGCGATATCTTTTTTTATCGCGGCTTTGGTTTATTTGTTAACTGGTGAAATAAGTAGGCTTTTGGCCGTACTGGTGATTGCAACTCCTTGTCCTTTAATTATCGCGGCACCGGTGGCATTTGTCGGAGGAATGTCTAAAGTAGCCCGGTCAGGTATTATTCTTCGAAAGCCGGCCGCTTTTGAATCAGTTGCCACTTCAAAGACTATATTCTTCGATAAGACTGGAACATTAACCCTCGGTGTTCCAGTCTTGCACGAAATAGAGACTATTGATTCAGCCGTCTCTTCTCAAGAAGCTCTTTCTTTTGCAGCGTCTTTAGAAATAAACTCTCTTCATCCTTTGGGTAAAGCTATTGTGGAAAAGGCAAGTGAACGACATATAAAATTCTCGATTGCGGAAGATGTTTCAGAAAAGATTGGGGTTGGAATCTCTGGAACAGTTAATGGAAATAATTATTCACTTCGTCGAGCAGCTGATGGTGATTCTGGGATTATCCTATCGTTGTTTGAAAAAGAATTGTCTGGCGTAGAAAAAGAAATCACTCGATTTCACTTTAGAGATATGTTGAAGACTGGCGCAGCTGAATTTATTTTGGATTTGAAAAATAAAGGAATTAAAAGTGTTGTGATCACGGGGGATAAAACAGAGAATTCTAAAAAAGTTTTTGCTGGCTTTGGTATTGATGTCTATGCAGAGAAATCTCCTGAAGATAAATATCGTTTTGTTGAGGAAGCAGAGAAAAATGGACAGGCGGTAATTATGATCGGAGATGGCTTAAATGACGCGCCCGCATTGGCCCTTGCTACTGTTGGGGTTGTATTTTCTGGCACAGAAAATGGGGCTTCAATAGAAGCTGCCGATGTGGTGGTACTTGGTTCAGGTATAGAAAAATTACAAGAGCTTTTTAGTGTTTCTGAAAGGACTGTTAGGATTGCCAAGCAGAGTATTTATGGTGGCATAATACTGTCTGTTGTTGGGATGAGCTTCGCTGCTTTAGGCTTTATCGCACCGGTCAATGGGGCTATTTTACAGGAGGTAGTCGATGTTGCTGTTATTTTGAATGCATTACGCACCCTTATTTAATTACATTCGTATATATCAATATGAAAGAAAAAAATACTGTCGGTTTCATTATTAAATTGGTTGCTCTTGTTGGCCTAGCTATTGGGGCCACAATTTATTCATTAGGTTTTGGTTCGTCGACGACTATCAGCACCACACCGATTAAAAATACGACCCCTGTTTCAACTCCAACTCCTACACCCACACCTGTTGTTACAAAAGAGACTAGTGGCACACCCCTTAATCAAGCCCCAGCTCCGGTGTCTTCTAATTATATTTATAAGAATGGTACTTATACGGCTGTTGGTTCGTATGAAGCGCCAAGTGGAACAGAGCAGATTACAATTACTCTGACTATAAAAGATGATATTGTCACCGATGCTTCTGGTTCCACCGGTGCTTATGATAGAACGTCTCTTCGATATGAAAATGCCTTTCTCTCTGGCTTCAAGCAATATGTTGTTGGGAAAAATATTTCTTCTCTTCAGCTTGGTAAAATCTCTGGAGCCTCTTTAACACCTCAAGGATTCAACGATGCACTCTCCCAAATTAAATCACAAGCTAAAGCCTAGCTTTAAGTTTGGTGCTATTGGTACTAGCTGGCAAATAGATATCTACAATGATATTACCGAAAAAGAAAGCAACTTAATCTTTGAAAAAATTCAGAAGAGAATTGCTGTCTTTGATCAGTGTTATTCTCGCTTTCGTGATGATTCCTTGGTGATGAAGATGGCCCAAGCGGATGGTGGTTCCTTCATATCTTATGAAATGCCAGAGGATTTTTCTCTGATGTGGAAATTGTATGAGAAGTTGGAAAGAGTCACGGATGGAAAGATGACACCACTGATCGGGCAGGTTTTGGTAGACGCTGGATATGACGCGGAATATTCCTTAATCCAGAAGAAGGAACTAGAAGTACCACCTCGACTTAATGAGGTTGCAGAATTTATTGATAGTAAATTGATTTTAAAAAAACCATTATTGCTTGATTTCGGTGCTATTGGTAAAGGTTATCTTATAGATATTGTTTCTGAGATTTTAGAAAAAGAGGGGATTAGTTCTTATTGTGTCGAAGCTGGTGGGGACATGCGTTATAGAAATTTTTCTGGTGAGAAGGTGAAGGTTGGATTAGAAAATCCTCTCAACTTTCAAGAAGTTATTGGGATCATTGATATTTTAGATCAGAGTCTCTGTGGTTCTTCGGGTAGTCGGAGAAAATGGGGAAGGTTTCATCATATTATTGATTCCCGAACACTTTCTTCTTCGTCTAATATATTGGGTGTGTGGGTTTTGGCGGATACAACGATGTTGGCGGACGCGCTAACCACAGCCCTGTTTTTCATTTCCCCAGAAGTCTTAGAAAGAGAGTATAATTTTGAGTATCTGATACTACATTCAGATTTTTCCATTGATCGGTCATTAAAATTTAACGCTAAACTTTATGAAAACAATTGATAAATTCTTAAATTCCATCACGATGTATCGCCTTGTTATGTATGGGCTAGGTACGCTAGCTGTTATCTCCGTCGCCTTTAGTTTCTTTGGTTTGGTTTCATTTACCGCCTTACAACTTGGCGAGCTTGCTGTTGTTCTTATCGTTTCTTGTTGGCTTACCGCCGAAGTTTTTGCTCATATCTATAAAGGAGCTATCAACCCAGAATCTCCCGTAATAACTGCACTTATTTTATTCTTTGTTCTAGCTCCAGCTCAAAACATGTCGGAAGTCGGTGTTATATTTTTGACAGGACTTATTGCTATTGCTTCTAAATACATCTTTTCCGTAAATGACAAACACTTATTTAATCCAGCAGCTATTGCGGCTGTTTTAATAACTTTCTTCGGTTCGGGTCAGGCTGTTTGGTGGGTAGCTACGCCGGCATTGTCTGTTTTTACAGCGGTTTTGGCTTTTTTAATAATTAGAAAAATTCGCAGATTTCATCTGTTTTTTGCGTTTATTGTCGGAGCCTTACCCGCTATAATTTATTTCAATAATCCTATTTCGATCTTGGCTGGTTTCGCATTAATATGGAGAGTGCTAATTTCCTGGCCATTATTATTTTTTGCTGGAGTGATGCTTACCGAACCATTGACTGGTCCGTATAACAAAATAAATAGAATTATCTACGGGATTTTAGTTGGCTTATTGTTTGGTTCCCAGTTTGTTTTTGGTCCTGTGTATTCCACTCCTGAACTAGCTCTTGTGATCGGGAATATCTTTGCTTACTTGGTCAGTGCTAAGTACAAAGCACGACTTTATTTTAAAAATAAAAAGGAAATTGCTGATGGGGTTTACGAATTTTATTTCTCAACAGATCAGGAAATTAAATACAAGCCGGGACAGTATTTTGAATGGACACTAGATCACGATAAGTCAGATAATAGGGGGGTGCGTCGATATTTTACTATTTCGTCTTCGCCGACGTATGACGATCTTTCTATAGCTGTTCGACTTGATCCTAACAAGGCAAGTAGTTTTAAAAAGAGTTTACTTGATCTAAAGCCAGGAGATCAAATGTTTGCTTCTCAGCTCTCTGGAGATTTTGTGATGCCGAGAAACAAGAAACAAAAACTAGCTTTTATTGCTGGGGGTATCGGGGTTACTCCTTTTGCTAGCATGGTCAGGTATTTGTTGAGCCGTGGCCAGCAAAGAGATGTCTGTCTTTTCTACGCAGCTCAAAACAACAAACAATTTGCTTATCTTGATTTGTTTGCTGAAGCATCTGATGTTATTGGATTAAAAACTTTTTATTTGGCCACTGAAACGGACGGCTATTTAACTGCAAAAAAAGTCATAGATAGCATGCCAGATTATAAGAGTCGTTTGTTTTACATCTCGGGTCCAAATGCTATGGTGGAAAATTATAAGAAGATGCTTCTGTCTGCTGGTGTCTCTCATTCTCAAATCAGAACTGATTATTTTCCGGGATTTTAGAGGGCTTTATCTCTATACTTCATACTTCATACCAAATGATTTATACTAGATCCAATGATGTATTGGAAAAGGGCACTTTTAATCGTCTCTGTACTTTTGCTCGGCCTGGCCGTTTTTGTAGTTTTTCTTCCTGCCTATTTTTATTTCTCTACCCGGGCAGTTATTTCTCCTGATCCGGCTAAGTTGCCGATCACAGAGTCGGCAATGATCCTCGGTGCAGCTATTCTCAAAAATGGTGATCTTTCTCCAGTCCTCAAGGATCGTGCCGATGCGGCCATCGCTCTGTACCAAGCTCATAAGGTGGTCAAGATTTTGGTAACTGGAAATGACGCCTCAGTTGATTACAATGAAGTTACTCCGGTAAGAAAGTATTTGATTAAAAATGACGTTCCATCTCAGGCCATTTTTCTCGATCATGCGGGTTTTGATACTTACAGTAGTATGTATCGAGCTAGGGATGTTTTTGAAGTTAAGTCTATGGTGATAGTCAGTCAGTCATTTCATCTACCACGAGCCGTATTCATAGCTAGAAGGCTTGGTATCAACGCATATGGTCTCAACGCTGATAACGGCACGTATTCTTTTTCGAATTATTTTCGTGAAATTCCTGCGGACGTAAAGGCTTATTTTAATCTAATTTTAAAAAGACACCCTAAGTTTCTTGGGGAGGCGATTCCTATTACAGGAACGGGGGAGGAGACACTTCATTGATTGTTTCTTATTGATACTGACAACGATTGGGGTCATTTGAAGTTAATCCAATGAAAGTAAGTAGTGTTGAACAAATCTGTGTGATTGAGCTATTCTTTTTAAAGACGTGATCTTCGCCTTCGATTTTAATTATTTGAACATTTTTTCCTTTTGAATTTAGGTTGTTGAACAAGAAGTCGGCTTGTGCTGGACTGACATCGGTATCACTTTGTGCCTGAACCAGCATTATTTTTTGAGTAGTAAGAGAATTAATGTTATCGACAATTTCTGCTTGAGCATAAAGCTTGCTATTGGCTAGGGTAGGCAGGCCATTGAAGTAGACATTAAATATAGAAGTCTTTAGTTTGGTTATTAGGGTCGGCCAATCTGTGACACCATTGATTGAATAAGCGCCAGCAAATGAATTCGGATAATCAGTGATTGTCTTTAGGGCTAGATATCCTCCATAACTATTTCCAACAAGATATACTCCGGAGATTTTATATTTGGTACCGAGAGTCTTTTTCACTCCTTTCAACGAGGTTATCACATCAGCAACGTCGAGTACTCCCGCTTGACCCTTAAGTGATTCTGCAAAAGTACGTCCCTGGCCATAGCTACCATGATAGTCAATTTTTAATACTACTGCGCCATTTCGGCGTGCTTCTTCTAAGTCCCAGTCGTATACACCATAACTTAAGTATGGATGAATTGTAGGTGAGATATCTCGATAAGGTCCTCCATGGAGCCAAATGATGAGTGGGTGAGATCCCGTTGAGGAGGTTGGTTTTAAGAGTACTCCATTAACTGATCCATATTTCACTAATTGGTAGGGATTATTAACTGTTGTAATTCCTGTAGTTTGCGTAATGGAAAATTCTGAAGTCGTTTTGGTTGTGTAGTTGTAGACGACAGGTATAACTGCATTGCCCTTGATCTGCAAGAACACAACATTTGATCCAACTTTTATCATGGCGTCAGCGTAGGAAGTGTTTGAAGCTATTTTTGTTACAGCACTAGTTTTAAGGTTGTAACGATAAAGATTCCACTGTTGCGGGTTTTCTCTGTTAGCCATAAATAGAATAGTGTTGGGGTCCAGAAATATAAAATCACTTACGCTATAAGATAGTTTTGTGATTCGGGTGCCGATCATCATTTTTGTTTTTGGATGAGCTAGATCTACCTTGTATAGAGCATTGCTACCCTCACGATTATCTAAATATACTAGTGTCTTGCTGTCGGAGGCGACACTGAACAGGCGATTCTCTTCGGTTAGTAAATCCCAATAGTGAACGTTGTCTGTTGTTTTTGAAGTACCTCCAGTTTTTGTATCATAAAGTACAAAGTGGCTGTTTGGATCATTAGCGGTTGAATATTGATAGTAGTAGACAAATTTACCATCCGGAGAGACTCCCTTGTAGGAAACTCTTTTTACTCCATCCAAGACATCAAAGGGATTTGTAACAACTGCCGTATCGGAAGTGTCGGCCGTCGGTGTTGCTGCTGTGGGAGCGGTACTACCAACATTTGTACAAACCAAAGTGTCAAAACTACATGAGTAGTAAGATTTATTTTCTAAACTACCGTATCGGATGATAATTCCATTATTTGGAGCATCACCTCTAATCAGGTATGAATATTCAAGGCTGGCGGCTTTAGATTGAAGAGGGAATAATAAAAAAAATGTGACTATTAAAGAATATTTAGAGTATTTCATGTGCTTGCATATATTATCATAATTTAGATATAATATTCTTATATGCCTATTCGTCGTTTCTTGAAGAAGTATTGGTTTAAGCCGGCTCGCTGGCACTCTATCGCTGTTTATTATCCTGTGATGTTTCCTGGTTGGGTGATTACTCTATCCTCATTATTTTTTATTGTATATCTTGGGACTTTCTCAGCTGTTACCACCAATTCTATAAATGATTTTGTTATAAGTTTTGTTCCACGTTTTGTAGTAGTACTTCTTATCTTCGATTTGTTCTGTTTTAGAACAGGAGAATATCCAAAGTGGTGGAATGTTCATCCAAAACACCATCGTGGGTAAGGTATGGAGTATATAGTATGAGGTATGAAGAGAAATCCTTCGCATCTCATACTTTATACTTAATACATGTTTTTTAGAAAAATATGAAAATACTTACAAAAAAAGAAAAAGTGGCAGTGTGGGTGGCTGTGGTTGTCGTCCTTCTCATGTTTGTCTATGCTGGAGTAGCTTTTAATAATAATCAAGAACAAGGAACAACAGACAACACTCCTGTTATTGATAATTCTGTCATCTCCACTTCAACTACAGCCTTAGATATCTCTAATTCTTCAACAACATTAAACAAATCATCACAAACAACAAAAAATATGACACAAACATTATCTGACGGTTTAATTATTACAGACGAAACAGTTGGTACAGGAACAGAGGCAAAGAAGGGCGATACAGTAACAGTAAATTATACGGGAACATTCACAGATGGTAAGAAGTTTGATAGTTCCCTTGATGCTGGAAGAACGCCGTTTTCTTTTACACTTGGAGCAGGGCAAGTTATTGCGGGTTGGGATGAAGGTGTGGCCGGTATGAAAGTGGGAGGTAAGAGGAAGTTGGTTATCCCTTCTTCTCTTGGGTATGGTTCAAGTGATTATGGTCCAATTCCTGGTGGATCAACGCTCGTCTTTGAAGTTGAATTGCTTGGAGTCAAATAACAATTTTCTAAGATTTTAAGACTTGACCAGTATATCATATATGATATACTGGTTTTAGTATTGAGACTTTGAAAAATAAAGAACGACCCTCTTGGCTGAAGCTCAAGACTCTTGGGACTCACCCAAGAGGGAAGAGTTGGCGCTTAGACCAACAGTTTGCTTGTCGAAGCAAATTACACCCTCGTAATTACAAATAATATGAAAGTATTACGAGCCGTCGGTATGACGATTGCCATTATTTCACTGCGACTTCTTATGCCGCAGGTATGGCATGGTTTTGAGCAAACTCTTCTCGCGTTCTTTGGGGCCATGCAGACAGTGCTGGGAAATGTTTCTGCTAACGGTGCACACGGCACAGCTAGCGTTATCATGACCCCATCATTCTTTCCACAAGGTCCCTCAACTCCTTAGAGGAGAATGACAAATTTAAAACGCCACCCGATCAATTTCGAGCGGCGTTTTTTTGTTGTAAAAGATATGACATGGTGAGGTTTTTATAGTAAGCTTTGGCCAATGTCGAAAATTAAATTCACTATCGAAAAGAAACTACCAGGCAAGCTTGGTCGTGCCGGCACGATAGAAACCCCTCATGGTGTTATTAAAACACCTTCTTTTGTGACGGTCGGTACTAAGGCCACTGTTAAAGGATTGACTACCGAACAGATTGTGGAATCTGGTGCTCAGGTGGTTCTGGCTAATACTTATCACCTATATCTACAACCCGGGCAAAAGGCTGTTAGGCAGGCTGGGGGACTTAATAAGATGATGGATTGGCATGGGCCAACCATGACAGATTCTGGTGGTTTTCAGGTATTTTCACTTGGTGCTGCCTACGGAAAGAACATTAGTAAGTTTGCTAAGGGGGAAGAAGAAGCGGCTATTGCAGCTCCTCATAGATTGAAACGTCAAGACGATGAAATAATAAAAATTGCTAAGATAGATGCTGATGGTGTGATGTTTCGATCTAATATAGACGGCAGTGCTCATTATTTTACTCCGGAAAAATCTATTGAGATTCAACATGACATTGGTGCAGATATAATTTTTGCTTTTGATGAATGTACTTCACCAAGCGAACCATACAACTATCAGGCGGAGGCACTTGATCGAACGCACCGCTGGGCAAAGCGTAGTCTAGATCATCATAAAAAGAATGGATCGCCCTGCGCCCTTTTCGGGATCGTTCAAGGTGGGCGTTATGAAAATCTCCGTAAGGAAAGTGCTGCAGCTATTTCAGCGATGGACTTTGATGGTTTTGGTATTGGTGGGTCATTTGCAAAAGAAGATATGACTACCGCTGTGGAGTGGGTTAATAGTGTTTTACCAGAAGAAAAACCTCGACACTTACTAGGTATAGGGGAGCCAGAAGATTTGTTTGGAGCTGTTGAAAATGGTTGTGATCTTTTTGATTGCGTCGCGCCGACTCGCCTTGGCAGGACTGGTACCTTTTATACTAAACGTGGAAAGATAAATATTCTGAATTCGAAATATAGAAATAATTTAGACCCAGTCGACGATGACTGCGGTTGCTATACTTGCAAGAATTTTACAAAAGCATATGTAGCCCATCTTTTTCGTGCCGAAGAAATGCTCGGTTGTGTTTTAGGTTCAATTCATAATTTGTATTTTATAAATCATTTAGTGATGAAAATGAGGCAGACTATTATTGATGGCAACTTCAGTGAATTCAAGGAAAGTTTTTTGAGGGAGTACGGAAATTAGCCAGAATTCACTTGAAAGGTTTCGTCTAACGTGATTGGTTGTGATACAATTTAACTAATGAATAAGACAAAAAAAATTTGGCTTTGGTCAGTACTATTTTTAATATTAATTTTAGGTATCATATTTTGTTGGTTCTCTTATAAGGGTGTCGCAAGGTCTTTTAATAAAAGTCCTGAGGGTATCCAAGCAATCGCTGATTTTCATAACAACGATCTAGATGGTGCTATAAATAAAACTGAATCGTATTTAAATAACAATCCGAAAGATATATCAGGATTGTTGTTACTTGCCACTTCATACGAACAAAAAGGAAGTCTTGAATTCAAAGAGAAACAATATGGCGATCTAGCAATACAAACAGCTAATAAGGTCTTAGCCATTGATTCTAACAATGCTGAAGCATATAGAATAATAGGTTATGCTTATGAGATCGAGCAGAATTACACAGATGCTATTTCAAACTACAGCAAGTCTATCTCTCTTGACCCAAAAAGTGCTTTAGCCTTGGAAAGCCGAGGTCATGCTTACTATTTAATGGGTGATGATAAAAAAGCTACGGATGATTTTAATGCGTCCTTGACCATTAATCCCAATATGGATGCCGCATTGCTAAACTTAGCCAGAATTTCATACAATGCAGGAGATAATAAAACAGCATTGGAATATATAGCCAGAGTTTCAGATACAAATCCTTCTGTGTCTCTAATGTCAGATAAAGATGTTCTTTCAGGACTTATCAAAGAATCTGCTTTTGATATTGACGGTGCTTTAACTGATTTCAATAAAGCTCTGGCTTTAGATTCGAAGTCTGCATACGTCATAACGAATGTTGCCATCGTAAAGATGATTTTGCTGTTAGAAAAAGGGAAGACTATAGATGGTAACGAGATAAATAAACTAATGGCCGATATTGAAAGATCTATCGCCATAGACCCAAATCAGACCCTTTCTTATGTAACACTTGGGAAAATGAAAGTGCTTACGGGTGATGCAAAAGGATCACAGGAAGAATTCCAAAAAGCAAAAGAAGTTGTGCCGTATGACATTACCTTGAGTGCTTCGCAGAAAAAGAACACTCTGGATGATATTGATGGTTTATTAGATACAAAGATCACTAAAACAAAATAATATGAAGAACAAAATAATTTTTCTTATGTGTCTTATGGTCTTGAGTGGTGCGATCATCTTCTCACCGAAAGAGGCTTCTGCACACAGTGGTTGGAAGTGTTGGTCGTCTGCAGTTACATACGATAATGGTGTCACGACTTATAATTTTAAAGTCTGTGGATACACACAGTCTGGACATGGTAATGAACTGGCCGCTGTAGTCGGTAACCCAGCTTTGGCATACGCTACTTATTTTGCTCCAGTTTCTTGTGGAAATTGGACTGTTAGTCTTATATCTTCTTACACTGATCCTAAAAATGGTTCTTGTGGAACTATTAACGGAACCAACCAAACCTGGCCATCTTCTGGAACATGGTGTTCTGCTGGAACACAGAGCGATTGGACACAAAAAGGTGACCAGAGCAATAGTAACCTCTGGAAGTGGTCGTGTAATGGATCAAACGGAGGAACAAATGCTTCCTGTTCGTTTACACAACAGTGTGGCGCGGGTCAGGTGTTGTCAAATGGCTCTTGTGTCAGTACCTCTTGCTCCAATGGTGCTACAAATTATCCAACTTGTACTACTGACAATGGTGGTGCTTGTTTGAATGGTGATACTAATCCTCCAACTTG
>CAJBRS010000036.1 GCA_903958115.1 uncultured bacterium
CGATGGGCACTCCTTTTTCTATTCCCAGTAGCGAGTGATTAGAGGAAAAACTCGATATAATCTGCTTTAATAACCATATCGTGTCTTCATCTTTGATTTTTCTTTTTAATATGCCGAGCAAAATATCATGGTCGATTGTATCGAAGAGTTTTTTAATATCGCATTTTAAGGCAAAACATGAAACTCTGCCGTTTTGGGTTGCCTTTCTTAAAGTGTTTTGCAGATACTGCACGCCCTTATGCGTGCCGTAGCCCACCCGGCAGGAAAATGAGGCAGAGATAAAACCCGGCTCAAAAATAGGATTTAAAACTTGGAAAACGGCATGATGTAAAATGCGATCCCGAACTTGTGCCTTATGGATATTCCTTGGCTTGGGATCTGAAATATTGAATGAATGGTAAACTCCATGCTTGTAGGTTTTATTCTTTAAATCCCTATGCAATCTGAATATATTCTCTTCAAGGTTCCATTCAAAAAGACGGACATCCTTTTTGTTTCTCTTGCCGTTTTTGAATTTGTCCCAGGCCAGAAATAAATTCTCTGATGAGATAATTTGTTCAAACAAGTTTTTGTAAGTCTTCATAAAAAATATTAATTAAAACTGTAAAAATATGACAGATGAATTTGACATACCAATCTTCAAAAAATCTTATGACTTCTATAAAATGTTTTATGTATTCAGAACAACCATTCCGAAACAGGATAAATATGCCATTTGGCAAAAAGCTGAAAATCTTGCAATTGATATTCTCCAAGGATTACTTTGCGCCAGCTACAAACAAAAGTTTGAGAAGGTCGCCGTGTTGGAAAAGGTAAGTCTTGATCTCAATATTCTAAGAGTACTTCTAAGGTTAATGAAGGATATCAAAACGATAGATAATAAAAAGTACACAGCCTTTGAAGAAATTCTCGATGAAATAGGAAAAATGCTTGGTGGTTGGATTAAATCCTTGAACCCAAGATAAGCCACAAAGCAAAAGGCATTCATAAAATGAATGCCTTTTGCAATTGGCATAGGAGAGACTTCGGGAGGAACGCGGACGCCGAGCCATAGTTGTCGTTGGCATTGTCGACATCGTTCGTGTCGAACTTGACCTTGTCGTCGTTGAAGTTGAAGTACGGAGCCTGGCAGAAGGAATCGTCCTCGTCATCGGAAAATATGCCTTTATCCATCTATGTTCACCGGAGGCAGAGGTTTACTGTTTTTTTTAAAAACTTATGTCCTCCTTTTAACCCCCTGAATTTTATTCGACGGCATCTTTATTCTAGAAATAAAAAACCCGCCATAGATAAGGCAAGCAGTATCTCCTCAAGCAACACACTCTTTGCATCCTTGAACGCAAAGACTCTGGTTGTTTTTGAAAAGAGAGTTCGGTGACAGCAATCCTTAGACGGCTGTTCATTAACCTAATCTCAATTTAATTATACACAAATATTTTTAAAAGTAAAAAAAAAGAGGGTGCCTGCACACGAATGTGCAAACACCCTATACCCCGCGAACGACGAAGGTTCAAGTAAATAGAATTCAAAAGAACCAAGTGTTCGAGGTTTCGAGGATCTACTGCGGGAGGAACGCGGACGCCGAGCCAAAGTAGCCGCCGGCATCGTCGGCGCGGTGGACTGGCAGACGGAAGTCTCCGGTTTCTGCCGTTGTCCCGGGGAGGCACTGCACACGAGCAAG
>CAJBRS010000037.1 GCA_903958115.1 uncultured bacterium
ACTATATCAACGCCCTAATCTGTGCCAACTCCTGCGCCAACCTGTTGTTAACTTTCAACTCGTTCTTTATTTTCTCACAAGAGTGAATCACTGTTGTGTGATCTCTATCCCCCAATTTTTGACCAATTGATGGGTAAGAAACATTGAAATCCTCTCTTAAGATATACATAGTGAGTTGTCTTGGTTTCACAACCTCTTTTCTGCGGCTTTTGTCGTAAATACTGTCCTCCTCGATGTTGTAAAAACCCGCAATGATCTTTACTAGATCTTTCGCAGACAAGTTTTTTGTTGGTTTAGCAGTATTTTTGATTAAATTTTTAACATCAGAGATACTTAAAACTCCTTTAATTTGGCTCTGCATTACAATGGTGTTCAATATACCCTCTAGCTCTCGAATGTTACCTTCCACAGAAGAGGCTACATAGTCCAAGATCTCTCTGGAGACAGGAGCTCCGCTAGAGCGCACCTTGGCCTCTAGGATGGCTAATCTTGACTCGTGGTCTGGTTGTGGAATGTCCACCATCATTCCAGCCACAAAGCGCGATTTTAGACGATCCTCGAGGTTTGGAATGTAATTAGGGTGTTGATCTGAAGAAAATATAATTTGTTTGTTGTTTTCATACAAAACATTAAACAAATGGAAGAGTTCTTCCTGAGTCTTTTCTTTTCCAGATAGGAACTGAATGTCATCCATTATCAAAACATCATATTTCCTATATTTTTCTTTAAATTGGTTGGCTTTGTTTAATTGTAGAGATGTTACGTAGTCTTGGGAGAATCTTTCTGAGGTGACATAAAAAACCCTTTTATCTCGGCAGGTGTGTTTAATGTGATTCCCTACGGCCTGCAGAAGATGAGTCTTCCCTCTTCCTGTATCGCCATAGATAAATAATGGATTATAAACAACAGGCTTTTTGATAATTGCTTGAGATGCTGCGTAGGCAAGCTCATTAAAAGGTCCAACAATAAAAGAATCAAAGGTATAGCGAGGATTCAGATTGTCTTCTTTGTTTATGTACATATCAGGAGTTATAAGGAGCTCTTTTGTCATTCCATCAACAACTCCTGGTTTAAAGGTGTTGTCTGAGGCCTTTTTTTCTCCACTTTTAGATATGACGTATTCTACAGATCTCACGGCTTCTGAATATTCACGTAATAACTTAAGAATTTGTTTATGAAAGCGATTTTTTATGCCGTCCCTAACAAAAATACTAGGAACAGAGACGTGCACTACCCCGTCATCAAATTTAACCACCTCTGTATCTTTAAGCCAGATATTAAAATTTGGTTTTGAAATAGTTATTCCTAACTCTACCAAAAGGCTGTTATTCCAAAACGATTTTATATCCATAAAGTAAATGAGGAAATTAAACGAAAGTTAATAAAAGTTATTATAAACATTAAGAAAAAATAAAGAACTTCTCAAAAGTTTATAACTATGTTGATAAGCTGGGGAAAAGTTTATCAAACATGAAAGTTGAGTACAAGCAAACTCTATGCTATAGTTCCCCCATCATGTCACTTACATATCAACCAAAAAAGAGAAAAAGAGCTAAGACTCACGGTTTTTTAGTGCGTCAGAAGACAAAAGGAGGTCAAAAAACTCTTAAAAGACGACGACAAAAGGGTCGAAAGAAGCTAGCCGTCTAGTTTTTACTCTTCTCCTTCTATGCTACCCAGAAAAAATAGGGTTACAAAGGCTTTTTTCGAGGAAATTCTCGAAAAAAGCCTTTGTGTTCATACCCCCCTCTTTTCTTTCCGTTTTAGGAAATTACAGCCTGGCCAAGAAAATAAGTTTACCGTTGTTGTCTCTAAAAAGGTGGCTAAAACTTCCGTAGAGAGGAATCTTTTAAAGAGAAGATCCCGAGCTGTTATTCAGGATACAACCAGAGATGATTTGAGAAATCGAAAGTTTGGTATTGCAGGGGTATTTTTTCTTAAGAAAGAAGCCTCTGCTGCGAGTTTTAATCTTCTAAAAGAAGAAATACAGCGTGTTATAATTGAAGTTCTAAAATAAAATTTATATGATCCAATATTTTTTTAAACCGTTCTTTTACATTCCCCTTTATAACGCCCTTGCTTTTATTATAGCTCACCTACCACACGCAGACTTAGGTATTGCTGTTATTATTTTAACAGTAGTTGTTAAGCTGATTATTTTCCCAGTAAATGTCAGTGCTATTAAAACTCAAGCAAAACTTAAAGAGCTTGAGCCAGAGTTGGAGGCTATTAAAGAAAAATATCCCAAAGATCGTGAAGCGCTAGCCAGAGAGACAATGAATGTCTATCAGAAAAATAAAATTAATCCTTTCGGAAGTTTGTTGCCGGTTTTAATTCAGTTCCCGATAATTATTTCTCTCTATACTATTTTTAGAAGCTCGGGTCTGCCAATTATTAATCAAGATCTTTTGTATCCCTTTATTCACTCCCCTATCTTAGCCAACGTTCTATTCTTAAATATTATTGATGTAGCCAAAAAAAGCTTAATGTTGGCCGTAATTGTGGCTATTACTCAATATATTCAAGTTCAATTTTCTATTCCCGCTATTAAAAAATTGGAAGGTCAACCAACCTTTAAAGATGATTTGGCTCGTAGTATGAATATTCAAATGAGATTTATACTACCCTTATTCACCGCTTACATAGCCTATATTACTTCTGGAGCGGTGGCTCTTTACTTTATAACAAACAATTTTTTTGCTATAGGACAAGAAATCTATGTTCGTAAGAAATTACGCAAACATCAAATACCAGTTGTTACTTCTTAGTGGTTGTAGCAGTCGAAGTGCTTGCAGTAGGAGCTAGTTGAAGGCCCCATAAAGTTAGATCGTTTTTATTAACAAATGTTAAGTAATCCTCTTTGCTATCTAAGGAAAGGTTTGTTGCGTCAATATTTTGTCCAGCTAGTTGAGAGAGTGCTGCAATTCGTTTTGATTCCCCCGTTGTAAGATTAATACTCCATATAGAGTCAGAGAAAGAGATCACTCCTTTATACCAATCATCTGGGTACGATGCGTTCGGTAGACTTCCCGGGATAGCACAATATAGAAGGGGTGTCTTGAGGGAGCTCCACACACATTTTTCAGGCAGGGTCTTCAAGGAATAATCTTGGGAACTTTTGTTTTTAACATTGTATATACTAAGGCTTAATGGGTTTGTAGAGTTGCTATTTGAGTACAATATAAAAGAAAGATCTGGGGAAGGAAGAACTGTAAGTCCGTCAACATCCCCTAGTAAATGTGAATATTTACCTGTCGATATATTAACAAGATAACTGAAACCTGCGACACCAAAACTTGGTTTCGTTGTCATTACTATGTATTTATTTGTCGCCCAGTAAGGAATCCATTCACTTATTGGGGAGGTCCAGATGGTTGATTGTTTGGTTCCGTCAAAATTTGAGATTATTCCAGGGTTATTAGGGATTGTGAGAAGGGTAAAGATTGATTTTTTGTCAGGTGAAACGACTACTTCTGTGGCATGGTCTGATAAAAGTATTGTGTTTAGGTTGTAGTTTGTGGGGGTGGAACTACTTGTGGAGGCATTCTTTGATAGATTCCCGTAATAGGTATTTACAATATCAGAGTTGTCGTTTTGTACAGACATCAGTATGGTGGAACTTCCAGAAGCATTGAAGGAAGCACTGTATATTTTAGGAAAAGTAGTGTTTGAGATTCTGTTGGTAGTGAGATCGTCAATTAAGGTCTCGTATGTTTGCCCCGTTCCCCTCTCCATGTATCTTATGTAGGTTTTGTTTATTTTTTCGGTTTTAGTAAGAGTTCCAGCAATAGTAGAAGTGGAAGTGGTAGAAATAGTTTGTCTATCAAGCATTATACTTCCAGAGACGGGCACGATAGTGATGTGGCGTAAAATTGGATAAGGGAGAGACGAGTTGGTAGAGGTTCCTGAATTTGAACCTACAATGATGTTGTTGTTAGAGGAAGAATTACTAGAAGAGTTGCTTTGGCCAAAAGGAAAAAAATTCTGAAGACTAAAACTGTTTCCATAAGGAGAATTTGAAGCTTGCCTATTTAAGTAATAGTAGAAACCAAAAAGTCCTGCTCCTGCAAGGAAGGCAAAAATTATTATTATAAGAAATAGAGTTTTGCGTTGCATGATGTCTATATAATTCTACCAGACTTTATCAAAATCTGCTGGCGCTAATTGTTTCCACTGCCTAAATTCCCTACATTAAGGTTGGTATTGCCAAGACTCTGAGTAAGTGAGTCTGTTCCACCATTTCCTGAATTTTGAAGTTGTAATTTGCCTGCGTCTATATAATCCGCGTCTTCTAGTGCGCTACTACTTGATGAATTGGAGGAGTTTGTTTGTTGTGGTGTTACTACTGCCGCTCCAGTAGCCGCCCCGTTTGTGGTGTCCCCTCCGACTTGTAAATTCATATTCAATAACGCGGGATTGATCGTATTTAGTATTAGCCATGAAATCAGGGCTAAAAGTAACCCCCACAAGGCCGATGTAATTCTGTCTTTCCCCTCCTCTTTTCCTCCAATAGCATCCGTCGACATGTATTCAATACCTCCAATAACTATCATTATGACTGCGAGACCTGCGGCTACTCCAATGCCTATTTCAAACAAGTGTTGTAAATATGTACTTAGATTTGTTGGGTCGATATTGTCTCCTAGGGCGGGGATTTGAGCGAGGGGTTGGTAACCTTCAGCGAAAGCACTTTTAAAATATAAAACGACTGTTGCTAATGAAATTATTCTTAATATTTTTTTCATTGTTGTCTGTAAAGGGGCCCCCAATAATGATTGCTGGAATTACCAGCTATTGATCCAGTGCTTTGTATTTGGTTTTTTAGAATTGCTAGTGCCGCTTGAGTGCTGTTTGTTGGGTCAGCTAAGGCTGCGTCAGAATCATAGCCGAGTTTCTTTACAGCAGAATCTCCTGTGGAAAGTGAATACAACCCCTCTGAGTAAGTATTGCCGACGTCAGTTCCTTGAGAGTGATCGATGTTGTCATTTGGATTAAAACCGGATTCACTGTTTGCAATACCAGCTAGTAAATTTACATAGCCTTGGGCGGTGACATTTCCATCAGGAAAATATTTTGCCTTATCTTCATCTGATAGAGGTACATCCATTATGCCGGATTGGTTTACTAGATCCAATGCCTGTTCATTTGTGAGACCACTAGAAGATGGAAAGCCCTTGCCACTGGTGGCATAATCTGCTACAGACGAACCATCTCCCCCGCTTCCGCCACTCCCCCCACCAACGTAGGAAGGGTTGCTGCTATTGTCTCCCGCCACACCAACACTAGAGGAGACTCCCGCTCCTTGTGTTACAACTGGGTCTACCTTCAAATTCATATTCAACAACGCAGGATTAATTGTATTTAAAATTAGCCATGATGTTAGTGCTAGAAGTAAACCCCATAAGGCCGATGTAATTCTGTCCTTCCCCTCTTCTTTCCCCCCGATAGCATCCGTTGACATGTATTCAATGCCTCCTACTACTATCATTATGACTGCGAGACCTGCGGCTACTCCAATGCCAATAGCAAAGATTTTCTGAAGATAATTACCTAAGTCGGTTGCCCCCCCGACATTAATACTAGTACCTAATACCGGAACTTGGGCAAGCGGAGTGTAGGTTGTGGCGTACGCGGTTTTGATTAAGAAATTAAGCATATTATTGGCGCTTTAAAATCCAAAGAAATTTTTGGAAGACTGTCCAAAATTTAGATTAAAACTTTTTGAGGCAGATTGGAGTATTTTACCAATAGCTGAAATTTCTACAGATACTACAGAATTTCCAGTGGAGCCATTGTCATTTCTGAAAGTCATATTGTCCTGAGTCGACGGTACATTTATGGCTGTGTTGTTCATTGACCAATTGTAAGATAGTGAAGAATTGTTTCTTGTGTCTGTACTGAAAAAATAAGGGTAGGCCTCAAAAGTTCCTTCTTTTCCATTCAAATTGAAATCAGCCATAACAGCCTTATTGAAGAGAACACCTAAAAGAGAATTTGTTTGATAAATCAAGGTTTCTGTATCACTTGGTCCTACTTCTATTACTTTTGAGGCTTGGATACTTCCGTCCTGATTTTGAACATTCACTTGTACTTGTGTAGATCCAGCAATTGCTTCTCCAGTTAGAGTAAGGGTGTTTTTACCATACCCAGAAAGGCTTCCCAAAACAGTATTATCTTTAGTCCATTTATATATTAGATTTTTAGCAGGTATTGGTGTGCCATCTGGTCCAATAAAATCTGGCATTGCCAAGAAAGTGATTTTCCCTTGTGATGGATATAAAGCTTTACCTTGATAAAAAGGTGGAACATATCCGTCTGATTGCCAAAGCAGGTCAAGATTTTCAGGGATTATTGTAATGGTTTGAGAAAATGGGGGGCCATCATTGGGAATAAGACTCACTACTATCTTACTAACCTCTCCAGCGTTGCCGGTTGTCATTTTTAAGACCTTGTCCCCTGTTCCTGTCTGAACAACTTTCCCATTAAGAGACCATTTTATAAGAGCGGCATCCAAATTATTCCCGTAGCTATCCAAAGTAATAGTGACGGAGCTGTTTGGGGGAGGAACTTGTGGGTCCAAAGTAACATCAACTTGCTCCTGAATAACATCTGGGATGGCATTTAGTATAGACTCATCAGTTTGAGCATTTGCTACGGTGAAGAATATACCCAAAAGGAAAGATAAAATCATTATCTAAATTATACAATACATACAGTTTTGATAAAAGCCGGCTATATCGTGCGACGAACATCCTTTAGTTTTGAAATTCTATCTTCCCTAGCTTTTTTGCGTCTTTCTTCTTCTATAAAAATAGGATCTTCTCTGATAGGGGTGGTTTCTTTTTGAGCGTTTTCTTCCTCCCTTCTTGCTATAATGTTGCGGGCATCTTGTGATTTTGTAGAAGGGCTGCTCTTCTCGAGACGTTTTTTTGCATTATTTTCAGATCTCTCTTGGAGAATATCTTTTGTTGATCCTCCCCCCTTTTTTGTTAAAGAGGCTTGATTTTGACCAGCTCTTTCAGTGAAGGATTTTACTCCTCCAGCGGTTCTTGCTAGCTGAGTATTTCCTTTGGCTTGAGCATATTTTTGTACTACGCTCGCTCCCCCCCCAAGTTTGTTGGCACGTTTTGCCACATACTCCTCGGCCCTTTCAAGTATAATGATTAAGCCGATATCTAAAGTCCAGAGTGGTACAGCTCCGTCAAAAAATAATTCTAAAACACCTCCCCCTAAAAAGGTGATGGCTTTTCTAGCTTGCGCCATATTTAAGCCTCTTGATTTAAACCAAACATAAAAACCAAGTTCAACACAGAAGTCTATTATTATGTTGAGGACAACCCCAATAGCAATACAGTCGAGAAGAAATTCAGCGACGTCTAGAAAGATAGTTGTACAGAGCATCAAGGCAATTGTAGTGCCCGGGAGCTTTGATGTGTTTTGGGATGGGTTCCTCTCCTCTTCCAACTTTTGTCTTTTTTGAAGTGGAGTTGTTTGTGTATTAGTTGGTTGTTGCATTGTCTTCTGCTAACTTTGCCTTAGCCTGTCTAGCGGCCAATATTTCGTGTGGATCCGAAGTAATAATCTGATTCTCTGTATAGGAAGCAATTATTTTTATAGCTACATGTTTTAGTCCTGCAAAGAAGATACCTTCACCGACACCAGATTCTAGCAGTAAGTATTTTTCCTCGTCTGTTAAGTTGAATGTTTTTTGTACTTCATCAATAGAAGATGGAGACTGTTTCAACAAAACCTGGATAGAAGAGTTTGTAATGATAGGTAGCCCGTAGGGAGATTTTAGGAAGTCTTCTACGTCCTGAGTGATAGTTGCTAGACCAAGGAAGTATTTTCTTCCTCGTTTTGCAAGGCTTAGCAAGAAAGAAGCAGTATCTTCTGATTTCATCATCCACCAAGCCTCATCAATAACAAGAAGTCTTTTCTTGAGATCCTTTCTAACAGCATTCCAAATATAATGCATAACAATATACATGGCCACAGGTTTTAGCTCGTCTTCCATATCTCTTACTGAGAAGACGGCAAACTTTTTGTTGATATCTACGTTGGTTGGTTTGTTAATAAAACCAGACCAAGTACCTTTTGTGTATTTTGAAAGACGCTGGACTAATGACTCCCCTCCCTCCATGCCAGCGAGCACTAATTCGAAGTCGGAAAGAAGTGGTGGCTCAATAGCAGTGAAGTTGGAATCTGGAGTGATATCTTTTAGGGCGTAAGTTTCTGAAATGGCGCGGTCAATCACAGAATCTTCTTCTGGTGTTAATCCCCCAAGCATGATGCGAAACAGTCCAACAAGGTTAACGATGTTTGATCGAAGAACGTCAGAAGATGATTCGTCTTCTCTTGGCACAGGAAGATCAAAAGGGTTAATGTGGTGCTCTGATGTCAAAGAGATGTTGAAATAGCGGCCTCCTACAGCTTCGGCTAGGAATTCGTATTCTCTTTCCGGGTCGATGACAATCACCTCTGTATCGAACATAAGAGTTCGAAGAATTTCTAGTTTTGTAGAGTAAGATTTTCCAGAACCAGCTTTAGCAAAAGTTACAGAGTTATAGTTTTCTAGAGAAAAACGATCGAAAAGTACCAAGCTTGAGTTGTGGCGATTAATTCCATACAAAATACCTCTGTCAGATGTGAGGTCGAAGGAAACAAAAGGGAAAAGGCTTGAAAGTGGTGAAGAGTTAAGTTTTGAGTGAACTTTTAGCTCATCGTTTGCGATAGGTAAAATACTTCTAAAACCCTGCTCTTGCTGAAAGAGGGCTGGTTTAACGTAGACGAGTTTTGCTTCTAGTATTGATTTTATCTCTGACTCTATTTTGTCTAATTCTTGGTCGTTGTCGCCATAAATAGAAATATATAGACCGACGTCGAAGATTTTTTCTTGAGCTTGCTGGAGGTCATCTCGAAGCTTTTCTAGGTCTTGAAAGGCGGTATCTAGCATTGGATCTCTCACCATCCCCTTTTCTTCCCTTGTGTGTATTTGGCTTTGTACCTCAGCCACCTTTTTTTGAAATTGATGTAAGACGGCAGACGTTTCGATTGGGTGAACAAATATTGAAATATCAAAAATTTTGTCTAGATTTATAATAGGAGAAAACCAACTCTCTGAGAGAAATCTTGGATAAGAAATAACAAAGAATGTTCGGACAATTTTATCACCAAGGTTCAATTCTCTGGGGCTAATCTTTAAAGCTGAAGGAGCGATAATGTCCTTAAGCTCCAAAACTCCTGCCTCATAAATATCTTGAGGAAGAATAGAAGTAATCGGTGTGTCCTTTTTTTTGCTTTGACCGAATAATGAATCTAAAAATGACATAATTTTGTTGGTTAGTTTGTTACAGGAATTGGTTTCTCTACATCCCCAGGATTAAATATTTTGTAGTAAAGTTCTACAATCTCTTCTGTTCCTAATTGGACCACTCGAATACCACATCGCACAAGGCCTTCTTCTACCACACTGAGGCGCTGTTCTAGCTGGCTCTTGTTTTCTTCAAAATTATCACTGGCTGTCTGAGTTTTTTCTGCTTTGGTGCTTTTCTTCTGTAAAAAACTATCAGTTAAACTTTTTTTATTTGTTCCTTGTAGAAGGGCTGCACTGTATGGAACAACAATAAAGAATGTCTTTGTCATTATACTAGTACTTTCAGTGAAGCTTTTTATGAACTCTATGTATTCTTTAGTCTGCACTTTTAATAAGTCTTCTACCTGTTCTTTTTGTCTGTGTTCAAGTAGGGCAATATAAGGACGAATATCTAGTCTACGTGATTGCATAAAGATCTGAATAGAAAAGTTAAGAGAGTTCAGCATATTTTGGAACTGCATAATGATGGCATTTTGCTCGTCAGGTCCTTTAAGGGCAAAGTTAAGAGAAGAAGTCATTAGAATACCTCTCATACCACCGTCTTTCAGTATGACGATACCATCACGAACTTCTTTTATAGGAACAAATTCTTGAGTAGCTTTAGAACTAGGAGTGGCCATGTTATAAGTATATAGTATGAAGTATGAAGTATAAAGGGCTACTTATTCTTCTGCTCTTGTGAATACATCGTCTCGTTAATGTCGAGGCTCCATGTTAAATCTTTTAATTTGCTATCAGATAACTTCGGCACAAAAACGGAAGCATTCTCTGCGGGAGTTAGGATGGCTGTTTTTGCTTCTGCTTTTTTTTCTGTCTTATGCCAGAGATAGAGTTTGTTTCCAAGAGAATATTTAAAAGCGGATTCCATCACGTTAATGAATGGTTTCCCGTTTACTTTGTAGAATGCTAGAGCAAAGCCGAGGCCCAAACTTCCTGCTATAAAAGGTACGGCAATAAAGAAATTTAGAAATTTGTAGAAGATAAAAGCCATCCCTCCCCCTCCTACAATGTAGACAAACTGTTTGAAGGTTAATGGGCCGAAAATTTTATCTTCTACTTCAATAAATTGAGGTACTTGGTAGCGCATTAGCTAAAGTATACTACAATCTTAGTTAATAGGCTCTCGATAGGGGTCAATTAGAGGTTTTTTTACTGGCACTTCTATATTTTCTGCTGGTTGATGTGTAACGGAAGTCAATTTTTGAGAAATTATGTCTGGACTTGTAACCTCTGGAGTTTTAGGAACTTCAATTTTTGTCGTTGTTTCTTCGACCGGCTTAGCTATCGGTTCGACTTCAAAGACTGGTGTGGCACTGACTTCTTTTGTCTGTATAATTTGTGGGAGATTGGTTGGTGTTGGGTCCTCTATTTCTTTTAGTATGTCTTCCTTGTTTAATATTTCAGTTGGTTCTTCAATCTTTTCTTCAACAGGTTCTTCTTGAGCCTCTATGTTTTGGAGATGCTCTCTTATTGGGGCAAATATTTCAGCACCTATTTCGTTAACTAGAGCTTCAGCAGTTGTTTGATCAACATGCATATTACCTATGAGGTTTTGTTGAAAGTTTTTTGCTAATTCAAGACCAAGTAAGACTAAAAAAGTCTCGTTTACCAAATCCCCTTCCTGATCTATGTGTAATTGATGTTTTTTTGCTAAATCATGAACTTTTTTCTCCCATCCTGAATTAAGGATGGTGTTTCTTAATGCATCTGGTAGTGAGTTTAGCTGTTCCTCTATTATTTTGTTTGTGTCGTTTTCCATATTTTGTTTTAAGGCGTGTGGGGTGCTCCTCCTGGTGCTGGGGTTGCGGGTGGTGTAGTGGATGCAGCAAAACTACTAAGTATTTCTTCCGCAGAACTTTTCTTTCCTCTCCACTTATCTCTCATTTGTTTTGCCGCAGCTTTTCTCGCCCCGCTTTGTAATAATTTGTGTTTTCCTTCTAGTTTTTTGGCTTGTTCTAGTAAGTGATCTTGATAATGTTTACTATTCTTTTCTGCGCTTGTGAGTGGTGAGCCACGATTAACCCTATCTTGTACTTCTGCTATCTGTTTATCTAGTTCAGCCCTTCTCTCTGGTGTCGCTCCTACTTTCTGGGCTCGTAGGTCGGCTTTTTGGTTTTCGCGTTGATAAGGAAGGTGATTTTTTTCATAATTTTTATCAGTCGCCTCATCCACCACCTTGGCATACTTGTCGTTTGCAGTTTTCTTTTCTTTCTCAATATCAGCTATTGATTTTCCACCACCCAACTTGGAAGTCATTGCCGCACCTGTAGTTGCCTCTCTGATAGCTCTTCCAATTCCAGTGTTGCCAAAGGCACTTTCACTGAAGGCTCGGTCAGCGTTTTTTAAGCTTGGGCTGTAGCCTAATTTGTTTTCAAATTTACCACCAGTTAATTTGGTTATGCCACCACCAGTAGCCTTGTTTATGGTTGTAAGAGGGAGTCTTGCTGCGCTAGCTGTTAGGCTGGCTCCAGCATAGCTAGCCCTCATGGCACTTCTTGTGTATAGACCACCCGCTTTTCCTGATGCCCAGTCAACAGATTTTTTTACTGCGTCTCCTCCGCTTGAGGCCATGCTTTTTGAGATAACAAGTGTGGTTATTAACATAATTACTATTATCAAGTAGTTAATTAAAAGGTTGGCAACATCATTAGCTGCACTGGTTGCTCCTCCACTGAATAGTCCCCAGACATTTATTGGTTTTGGGGAGTTACCAACCACTCCTTGCATTACCTTTATTGTGGCCCAACTGAGCATAAAGTATATCGGCGCAAATAGAGATTGATCAAAAAGTGTTTTCCACCATTTGTCGGATATTAGAGATTTTGTTTTTGGGAGTATTGATCCGACGAAGGCTAGAGGCGAAAGTATTAACAGAAAGATAAATACCACGTACCTTATGAGAAAGAGAATACTAGATATTAATAAAACAAATCCGACGACAAACATAACTATCGCGGTTAGAAAAGCTACGAATAATACAGATATCCAGTTTGATTGTTGGAAAGATGGAATGTTGCTATTGGCTGTACCTTGAGGTTGGCTATTGGTTGCTGCTGGTGGACCATAAAAATTTCCTAATCCGAGGTTTTGAAGGTACGCACTAGCAAGCCCTCCATCTGCATAGTTTGCTGCTGAGGTTACTAAGCTAGCGTTTCCACTTTTTCCTGTGACAGTAATTTTACTTAGAAAGGTTAAGGCTAGAATATTGGTTCCATCTATAATTACCTCGGCAAAAAACATGCTGAAGTTGACCAGCAAGGCAACTATTATCACAGACGTTAGGAGTTTTTTTGTATCAGAGCCATTCAATCTTAATATTGTAGAAATGGCTATATAAAGCAGAATAAAGATAAAAAATATGTTCCCGAGGTCTCGGAATGTCTTCCATCCTGCTAATATTGAAGGATATAAAGAACTGGAGCCTGATGAGGAGCCAATATGGCTAGCTAAATTGACTATGGTATAGCTGATTATTCCATTGAATAGAATGGAAGTAAGAAACATAAACCCGCTAGAAATTGTTATCAGAACGTTTGAAATTCCCCATCCTAGCGCACAAGGTAGTCCATCTATGGCTGAGTGGATTGCTTCACCAACCTTCCACCAAGATGTCCCGGGGAAACATTCAAGGCCGAGAGATCTTACAGGGGTTGCGGTAGCGGCAGCAACAGTATTTGTGAATCCAAAACAAACAACTATAACGAAAGCTATAGTTAGTATTCTTTTTAAATTATATTTTTTAGATGAAACCATTTAATCTGTTGCACTCCAAACTTGTTTTAATTTCCAGAAGAACCTCCTCCGAGTACACCCTGCCATGTATTTTTGGCATTTGTTTTACCGGTTCCTGTCTGTCCTGGGGCACTATTTGTATTACTACTTCCACCCGTTGATCCTCCAAAAGTACTTCCATTTGATGAGCTTCCATTGCTACTACTACCGCTCTGCATTAATTTGTTTAGACCGGTTTTGACCATTTCTTCGACAAGAGTTTGTATGATCTGGTCGAATTTACTTTGAGCGGCAAGACGAAGATTCGATAGGTTTTGAGTGTTATTGCTGGCAGCAGATATGCTATTTCCTGGTGTAACTACATTACATACTTGTCTCCCGTTCACTGTTTGGCAATTTTGAGCTGACATCCATCCCCCATTCCAACCTAATTGTTCTTGTTGGACGCCAACTTTTTCATTAATTTGGGATTGCATTTGGTTTTGAGCCATCATCTGGCTGCCATAGAAGTTGTTAGATGGATTTTGACTGACGTTAAATAGATTGGTTAAGCTGAAGCCGCTAGGATTTCCAGAAATAAAGCTGTTGTAGGATTGGGTTTGGGATGATGTCCAAGTGTTTGCTTGATTACCATTAAAATTCGAATTGTAATCATTGACTAGATTCTTGGCCACTACACTTTGAAGTGATGGAGAAATGCTAGAAGTATTAAGTGAGCTGATGAATTGGTTTGCTTCGGTGTTAGAAATATCATTGAAAAATTGTTGAGGATTCTGAACAAAGGCAGGATTTCCATTAAAACCGTTGTTCATCATATTCATAGTAGTGCTCTTGATGTATTTTATGGCTGCATTTGTAACACAATAGCCTAAGCCGTCCCAGCTAATACCCAAATTTACACCACCAATAGTGAGATTTCCTTCGTGAGCTTTGGAAGCTGTGGTGACTTTTGGATCTTGGATGTCGTTTCGTGTTGGTACTGTTTGTCCACTACCACCCATTCCTCCAGAGGAACCACCAGAAGAACCACTACCACCAGAAGAGCCCCCAGAAGAACCGCCGAATAGGCTACCGATTGAAGACATGGCACTTTTTATGGCAGAGTTTACTATACCGCTCACTGCACAACCACCGATACTGGTTAAAGCTTGGTCAATTCCTGAGCTAGTCCCACCACTTTGGGTGTTGCCAGAAGAGCCAGCTTGAGAATTTGAAGATGGTAATGATATACTCCCCGACGAAGTGTTTGAGTTAGAACTAGAGCTACCGCTTCCTGACGATGTGGAAGTGGCTGTTGATGTCGCAGTAGAGGTGGCTTGAGCAAAGCTTAGTAACGGAGAAAGAACGATTGACAAGGTTATTATGAAAACTAAAGGTTTTTTTTGCATTTTTTTATTGAGAGGTCCATTTATAACCTGGATCATCTTTGCTAAATATTATACCACTGGTCTTAAAATAGTTTGATAAACCTGTGTAAATGTCACTACCGGAGCCCTGCATTGTTTGTAATTGGTTCATGGCTAGGGCACTTTTAACTGGATCATTTTCGTAATTTATAAAATCTTGGAAATCCAGAGACATGTTGTGTAGGTAGTTTATCTCTTGCAGATGTAAACTCTCAACGCTTTGTGGGGCTGGTATTTGTAGAAGTTGTTCTGAGGTTTTTTCGTAGATTTTAGCGGTAGTTGTTAGGTCGGTGCTCTTCGCTAATAAGGAGATGCTTGCATTTTCAATTTTAGCAAAGGAATTACCGTAGTTTTTTACTGCAACCTTGTCTGAATCAGGAAAAGTTTTTATGTCGCTTAATGAATATGCGTCGACATGTCCTGTCATTGCAGCTTGTGTGGCTAGATTGGATACAACCGCCTGAGCTGTTTCATCGTCAGAAGCCCCATTTGTCTGAAGATTTACATAATTAGCGAGGGCTAATTGAGTAAAACGATCTGATACGTTGTCAGTATCAGAAGAAGCGGGGTTGTTAAAGGCTTGTTTTGTGTCTACAACAAAAACTGAAGTAGTCGCATAATCGTAAGAGTTGTCACTCCCCGATGAATTGTATGTCAGGGTGTTGTTCTGTGGTAATAAAGTGTTGTTCGAATATTTATAATAAAAAGCTCCTATAATAACAACCGTCATGATCCCTCCTAATATATAAATTTTTTTACTTGGAGTAGTGTGTTCCATATATGAAATTATACAGGAGCTTGTGGTACAATACAATTATGAAAAAGTCATTAATGTTGATTACTTTTGTTCTTATTTTTTTATTTGCAGGTCCGGTAATTTTTTCTCATGCTTTTAATGGAAATTTTCAAAATAATTTAAAACTTGGAGATTCTAGCGGGGATGTTTTGGTGTTACAGCAAATTTTAAATTCTAATCCTATTACAGCAGTGGCTCTCTCTGGTATTGGATCTGCTGGGCAAGAGACGACATTCTTTGGAAGTTTGACAAAGAATGCTGTCATTAAGTTCCAAAACCTCTATTCTTCAACGATTTTGGCCTCCACGGGTCTCTCTCAGGGTACTGGTTTTGTTGGTCAGGCTACTAGAGCCGAGCTTAATAAGTTGCTTTTGTCGGGGAAAACAGCTACTTCAACCAATAATACAAATAACAATTCTCCTGCTATTGTCAGTTCTTCGACATCAACATCTCAGAATAATCAAACCATACTAAAAGCCTCAAGTGTCAGCGTCTTTTCTGTTAGTCCGTACATTGTTATCCCTGGAGGAAATGCTGTTATAAATGGTTATGGTTTTACTTCTCAAAAAAATACTATCTATTTAAGTGGTAATTCAATTGGAGATTTTGTCTCTACGTCATCACGAGAGATTTATTTTACTGTTCCCTCTTTTCTGTCTGAAGGATCTTATGAGGTTAGAGTTGCAAACAGTAATGGTGATAGTAAAACCGGTCAACAAGGCACAACCCTTTTAAAAGTAAGGAATACTCTTCCTAATCCTCCCCAGATAACATCCATTTCCCCTCTTGTTGCTAGCACTACAGACACGATTACAATCACTGGTTCTAATTTTTCCTCAGATAGTAATCTAATATTTTCTTCTTTTGGTTCAACAACGGTTCCGTCTGCTGATGGAACACACCTTCAATTTAAACTGAGTTCTTTCTCAGATCTAAAATTAGTTACATCAAGGCTTCTTGGAGACACAACACATCCAAAGCACTCTATGGATGTCCCTATCTATGTGATAACAAGTGACGGTGTTAATAATGGACAAATAATATTAAAGGTTAATTTTTAAAAATATGAACTTATTTAGAAAAGCTATTACACTCTGCTCGACAATATTTTTAAACTTTGTTTTTCTTTCTTCTGTGGCTTTTGCACAGATGTCTGGTGGAAGTATTGGTTCCGGTAGTATGGGTGGATCTGGTGGTGGGCAAGAAACTCCATTGGGTGGTCAGCTTTATTATTCTATGTATTGTGAATGTACCCATAATTACCTAAATTTTTTTAATGACTATGTTTCTGGAGAGATGAAGAAATTGGTCTACGAGCCTGGTAGTTCAGTAGTTTTCAAGGAAAATAGCATAACACAATCAATGACTTACGAACTCGGTTCTTATAGCAGTGAAGGTAAGTGTGAAATAAAAATTTATCCTTATCAGATTTGTATACAAATTACGAGTGATGGAGAATATGGAAGTCAGCCTGGCACAGGCACATCTAGCATGGGAGGTAGTATGGGTGGAAGTTCTTCTTTTAATAACTATACTAGCCCTATCAAATCATTGAGTTTTAACTCAGAACCTTTTCGGATTTTACTTGGAGGTATTGTCTCTAAGAAAATTTAAAGAGATAGAAGAGACCATTCTTTTAGGCTTAAGTTCTCAGCTCTAATTTTAGTAGAAAGATTTATTTTTTGAAAAATTTCTGGAGTGGTGTTTAGATTCTTAATTAAGACTTTTCTCTTGTGGGCAAAACCCGCTTTCAGGGTTTTAAAGAATTTTTCTTCTGAAATTTTGTTTTCAGTGAAAAATCCTTTAGAGATATTTTTTATTTGAAGAATTGCGGAATCAACCTTTGGTACTGGTGAAAAATAACGCGCTGGTACTGTCGCTATATATTTTGGTTCTCCGTAAGCTTTCACGCTTATCGAAAGAAGGCTTTCTCTTTTGTCGTTGGCTACGATTCTTTTCGCTACTTCTTTCTGTAGCATCAGCACCATTCTCTCTGGCTGGTTATCACTTTCTAGAAATTTTCGAAGTAGTGCGCCTGTTATGTAATAAGGTATGTTGGCAACTAATTTGTATGGTTTTTCTAGTAACTTTTTTCCAACTTTG
>CAJBRS010000038.1 GCA_903958115.1 uncultured bacterium
AAGTTTGACAATTGCCCATCAATTTATCGCTCAGCTTGATGAAGAAATAAAAGATTCTGTTTTTGGTAACGTGGGATCGATTGCGGCTTTTCGTGTGGGGGCAGAAGATGCCGAATATCTAGCTAAGCAATTCGAACCGACTTTTACCGCTTCCGATATTATGAATATCGATAACTACAACTGTTATCTGAAGATGCTTTCTGGTGGTATCCCAGTTAAACCGTTTAATATTGCCACCCTAGCTTCACCCAAAGGTAATCCAGAACTTATTGATAAACTCAAAGAATTGTCTTATCTTAAATTTGGACGAGAACGAGATGAAGTGGAGGACGCCATCGCTGTTAAATATCAACCAGTAAAAAAGCCTGAAACCGTTGCGCCAGCGAACCCGTTTTCCTTGTAAATGAGTGTTTAATAAGTTAAATTATATTTTATGGCTCACCACAAAGAAGAAAGAACTCTAGTTATTATCAAACCAGACGGGGTACAAAGGACTCTTGTTGGAGAAATTATTAAGCGCTATGAACGCGCTGGTCTTAAGCTTGTTGGAATGAAAATGGTGGTACCTTCTACCGATCATATCGAGGCTCATTATACCCTTGATCCAAATTGGCGCAGGGTTACTGGGGAGAAGTCTATAAAAGGTTATCAAGACAAGGGATTAACCCCACCCACTTTAGATCCTCTAGAGATTACTGCTAAAGTTTTAGAGAATCTTAAAAAATATATGACTAGCGGGCCAGTGATCCCGATGATTTGGCAGGGGGCACACGCAGTGAAGATTGTTCGAAAGATAACAGGGGGTACTGAGCCTTTGACATCAGATGTCGGTTCAATAAGAGGCGACTTTGTTCTGGATTCATATCAGATGACAGATATAGATGGAAGAGCAATCCGTAATTTAGTACACGCTTCAGGATCACCAGAAGAAGCTGAAATGGAAATAAAGCATTGGTTTAAGGACGAAGAAATAACCAAATATAGGCTTATACAAGACGAGATTTTGTATGATGTAAATTTGGACGGAATTTTAGAATAAGGTCAAGATTACAATTTTTCTATAAGGTATATAATGAACTCGGTTACCCAGGGTGTGATCTAGATTAAACAATATAGATAGGGATTTCGGGTCACTCTGGATCTTGGTCTAAAGTGTAGAGAACCCACCTGGCATACGCTCAGGTTCACACCTTAGGGTAACCAAATAAGGGCGCCGCCGTAGGCGGCGCTTTTATTTGGGAAGGATTTATCCCTTCATACTCCATAATAAATACTATATACTTAGAAATATGATTGAAGATAATAAAATGCGTTTGACCTTTTGTGGGGGTGTTGGCGAAGTAACTGGCGCCAATTTTTTATTTGAAAATAATGATGTAAAAATTTTAGTAGATTGTGGTCTAGAGCAGGGGACAAAGTATTGTGCTCCCAAAAATCGCGCGCCGTTTCCTTATATTCCAGCAGAAGTTGATTTTCTTTTTATAACTCATGCTCACATTGATCATACTGGCCGTATCCCAAAGTTGGTTAAGGAGGGTTTTAGAGGGAAAATTTATTCTACTCCAGAAACGCGTAAACTAGCCGTCATAATGCTAGAAGATAGTATGAAGCTTCTAGAAAAAGAGGCTATACACGAAGGTTTAGAGCCTCTTTATAACGCAGATGATGTTCGTCAGACATTTCTGCTTTGGGAAACTATTCCTTACCATACAAAGACTGATATAGGGCATGGTCTTGAGGTTTTCTTTAAAGATGCTGGTCACGTGCTAGGTTCTTCAATGATTGAATTTACGCGGAATGGTAAGAAAATTGTTTTTACTGGAGATCTTGGTAATTCTCCAACACCACTTCTTAAAGACACAGAAAAAATTGTTGATGCCGACTACTTGGTCATGGAGAGTGTTTATGGAGATCGCAACCACGAAACTCATGAGGAGAGGGCTAACAAGCTGGAAGATGTTATCGAAGATATCGTAAAGCGAAGAGGTACTTTGATTATCCCAGTTTTCTCTTTGGAGAAAACACAGGTTATTCTCTACGAGCTTAATCAACTGGTGGAAAATGACAGAGTCCCACAAGTACCTGTCTTTTTGGACTCTCCATTAGCCATCAAAATTACTGATATATACAGAGAAATGTCACAAAACTTTAATGACAAAGCTAAGGCTGATTTGAAGCGTGATAATGATCTGTTTGCTTTCCCTAATTTCCACATTACCACCACCTCTGAAGAGTCAAAACATATCTTGACCTATCCAAATCCTAAGATCATTCTTGCTGGTTCAGGAATGTCTAATGGTGGACGTATCGTTCACCACGAGCTTAATTATCTCGGCGATAGTCACAATACCGTATTGATGATCGGTTATCAGTCTGCAGGGACATTAGGACGCCAGATTGTAGATGGAGTAAAGGACGTAAAAATCTTCGGAGAACCGGTACATATTAAAGCTCGAGTAGAAAAAATTGATGGGTATTCTTCTCATAAAGATTCCGAACACCTTGTTCAGTTTGTGGAAGATGATGCTCCTGTGGCAAAGAAAGTTTTTGTTGTAATGGGAGAGACAAAATCATCTCTTTTCTTGGTTCAGAAACTCCGAGACTACCTTGGCGTTAATGCTTATCACCCTAAAGAGGGCGAAAGCGTTTTGCTAGATTTTTAGAAACAATCATTGTGATACAATAATAATCAATATGGATAAAAACCTTAATAAAAAAATAAAAATTTGTGTATCGGGGTCGGCAGACATGGGTTTCCTTGGTCCAGAAGATTATGAAATAGCAAAAGAAGTGGGGAAGGAAATTGCCCGCCAAGACGGTATTATTGTGACCGGTGCCACTACAGGTTTTCCTCTTTGGTCAGCTAAGGGGGCTAAAGAAGAAGGTGGAATATCTGTTGGTTTTTCTCCGGCTACCACTGAACGTGAACATGTAGAGACATATAGACTACCAATAGATAACATGGATCTAGTAATTTATACTGGTTTTGGTTATCTTGGGCGCGATTTAATTTTAACTAGATCTTGCGATGCTGTTGTTATTGGTCCTGGACGCATAGGAACTATTCACGAGTTTGCTATTTCCTATGAAGATGGGAAACCTCTTGGTATTTTGCGCGGGGATTGGGATACTGATGAAGTATTAAAAAATATTATGGATAAAAGTCATCGAGTGAATGATAATGTTTTCTTTGCCGATACTCCAAAAGAATTAATTGCTGAGGCGATAAAAAGGGTTAAGGCTCAAAAGGAAGGACACAATTACGTTTATAAAAACGATGACGCTTTTGGTGGAAAAGAAGGCGAGAGAATTTTATAAAATATAAAAAAAGCCCCGTCTGAAGAACAGGCGGGGCTTTTTGCTTTTTTTGGGCGATTATTGTCGCCAAACAGAGAATCCTCAATAGAACATTTTGCCGAATACGTGCCGGTAGTAGCTGATTGTTATTTTTGGGAGGAAAACAAAAATAAAAATCGTCCCGATAGTGCTTGCTAATACCTCGATTAGGAATGACGGTTCGCTACCAAAGAATTTGCAGACAAATGTCTGGAGGAGCAGTAGAATCGTAAGTGTCGTTGATATGCAACAAAGAACGTAGCCGAGCATAAATAAAAGCTCTTGCAGCACTTGTTTCGGTTTTGTGAAATCAATATCTTCCTTGAAGATGCTGTTTGAGAATGCCTTGGCTGAGACTTTGTACAAAAACAAGCACACGGTCTGGATCAGTAGAGACGCTCCCACCATATAGAATGGTATCCATTGATGACCGACGTCGATTTTTGTAGAGACCGGGATGAGTACAAGGAACGGTAGATCAAGAAGTCCTACCGCCCAAGCCAAATAACTAGTCGTTTTATTCATTTTTTGCAGTTCCTTTCTGTTGTTTCAGTAAGACATTACGCCTTTTTAAGAGTGTGTGCAAGCACGCAAAACAACAACACCTCATATTTTAGAGACTAAGACTCGGGCAAGCGCCCCGGAGCGGTCTCTAAAATATGAGGTGTTGTTGTTTTGCGTAATTACGCGACTTTCTTAAGAAGGCGTGAGAATGATTCTGGGTTATTATGAGCCAAATCAGCCAAAATTTTTCGGTCAATAGCAATTTCTTTCTTCTTTAGTGCCCCAATGAATTTGCTGTATGAAAGTCCTGCAGCCTTAAGTGGTACGCTTAGTTTAATATTCCAAAGACGTCTTGCGTCATTCTTTTTGTCCTTTCGGTGTGCAAAAGCATAGACTCCAGCATGGAAAATAGCCTCTTGAGCTGCGCGCTCTTTAGTACTTCGGCCAAATCTATAGCCTTTTACTTTTTTTAATGTATTTCGTCTTGTTTTTAAAGCGTTAACGCCTTTTTTTACTCTTGTCATGGTTTTATATTAATATTTTGTCTTACGCGTTGGCTAAGTAACGCCCCTTATCTTTGTTAGTTAATGGGAAAGGGAAGGCTGTAGCTCGCTTTTTTGAAAGTTGATTGCGGCGGCTCTCTTTTGCATTGAAATGGTTTTGTCCAGCCTTACGACCGACAATTTTGCCGTTTTTTGTTACTTTCAATCTTTTTGAATATGATTTGTTGGTTTTCATGTTTTTATGCTCTTTCGATAAGCACTGTCATTCCCTTTGGGCTTTTTGTGGGTGCAAGTGCAATTTTGTAATCCTCCGTAACTAACTTAAGAATTCTCTCTAGTCTTTCTTCTAGAAAGTTCTTTTGTAAGTATTTAGCACGTCCAGGGAGGAAGAGGTCAATTTTAACCCTATGTCCTTCCTTAATCCAGGCTGAGGCCTTTTTGGCCTTTAATTCTAGATCGTGTTCGCCGGTGCCTATTTTGACCTGCAAACCCTTGACTTCAACGGTATGAGCCTTAGATTTTGCGCTCTTTAGCTTCTTGTTTTCGTCGTACTGAAATTTACCATAATCCGCAATTTTTGCAACTGGCGGGTTACTTTTGGCTGAAATCTCAATTAAATCAAGCCCTGCTTCGCGCGCTCGTTCTAAAGCTACAGGCAGGCTCAAAACTCCAAAGTTTTCGCCCTCAGGGCCGATTACTCGGAGCTCCGCGGACTTTATTTGATGATTTATGCGTGTTTGATTGAATGCCAAGTTGCTAAAAATATACCACATTTGTGTATATTTTGCACCTTTTTGTATTCAGGTGGGGTATTATAGAGTATATAGATGAAATCGACTTTCTACATAATCTCGGCTATCTTAATTTTCGCTATTGGTTTTGGCGGTGGCTATTATTTTTCTTCAAAGAAATACACAGCATTTATTCAGGCCCTGCATTTGGTTAGGTCTTCTGATAAAAACACTCCATTTGTTCACCCTTTAGTGGGTCTTGATGTTCCGAACGCTCTTTCTATAAGTCAATTTATACCCCTTTCTCAAAAAATAAATTCAGTATTTCAACAAAACTCGGACCTTGTTAGCCGTTACTCTGTCTACTTTCGAGACTTAAACAAAGGGCTTTGGGTGGGTATTAATGAGAATGATTCTTATGATCCAGCTAGTATGCTGAAGGTTGCTTTGGCTATGGCCGCTTACAAACAAAATGAGTCAGATCCAGATTTTATTCAATCTGCCCATGAGTATACTCCAGAGCTTGCTGCGATAAATACAAGTAATCCTTACAATGATCCGTCTGAGCTTAAAGTTGGGCAGTCTTATACTATTGAATATTTAGTTTCTAAAATGTTGATTAATTCAGATAATGGTGCAAAAGATATATTGGGAAATATAGTAGACCCTAAAATTATTAATGATGTTTACTCGGCTCTTGGAATATCGATACCGACAGATAGTGGTGGGTATAAAATATCCGCAAAAAAGTACTCTTCTTTTTTTAGGATTTTGTATAGCGGGTCTTATCTTAGTAATTCGGATTCAAATACTCTGCTTTCTTTATTAAGCGCTGCCACTTTTAAAAATGGGATAGTTGCCGGTGTTTCGGCTTCGACAACCGTGTCTCATAAATTCGGGGAACATATTAATACCGCTGATAACACAATCAATTCGACAGAACTTCATGATTGCGGTATCGTTTATCACCCAACCAGCCCTTACGTGCTTTGTGTGATGACGGAAGGAAAAAATGAATCAGACCTTTCTGATTTTATTCAACAGGTATCGAGCGTTGTCTACCAGGAAGTCAATAATGGTTATAAATAATTTAAGAAAGTATCTCTCTCATTCTTCCAGCAAATTCGCGAAGAATCGCAGAATAAAAAGATGGTTTTTCTTGCCATTCTATTTCACTAGAATTTAGAATGTGGTCGACAAGCTCTTCGTTTGAATATTGTTTGGCAATTTCTTGTCGACGGGCTATGGTTTCATTTGAAGCATCTACGTGGAGGCTGTTTAAATATTTTTGAATGGTGGCGAGTTGCTCGGTAGCTCGGATCATTTTTTCTGGGTTAACTCCGATAGTGGTGTATCTTCGTCCAGAGATTCCGCGTTCGCCAACACGTTCACCAAAATTGTATTGAATGACGTTATTACCCCCACCTTGTTCGGAGTCTTCTTTTGGAGCTCTTTCTTTTTTGAAATTCCCTGGGAATTCAATGATTTCTGACATATTTTAATTATATCAAATATAAATTAAATAAAGTCATGCAAAGCAAAAGGCCGCCCCTTACGGGGCGGCCTTTTGAAGTCTAGAAACTATGCGCGTTGTACGTTGATAGCATTCTTTCCTTTTTCGGTGTCTTCTGTTTCAAAAGTAACAGCGTCACCTTCGCGAAGTTCAGTGAACTGCACGCCTACAAGAGAATTTGAGTGAAAGAAAATATCCTTTCCACCTTCTTCTGGAGCGATGAAACCGAAACCTTTTTCCATGATCTTCTTGATTGTTCCTTTCATCATTGGGGTTAGATTTAGTTTATGAGCTAATAAATACAAATAGAAATGTTCTTGAAATTCGACTTTTTCGAATCATAGCTCTTTGTTGTTGTAATAGTGTCACCTTGTGTGGTTATTGTCAATGAAAACCCAAAATAGTTGACAGTAAGGGTTTTTGTTATAGTCTGAGGCCAGACGCTTGATACAACCGCAAAAAGGTTGGGCGCTCTTTGAATCCTAATGCAACGTCTTACGACGGAAGGAGACAAGTTATGATAGACATAAGAAAGCTAGAAATGTCACCATTAAGACCCGGTCAGATCAACATCGTTGTGCCTGCTGGGTTTGCAGTAATTCCACCGGAGGGTATCGACCCATATAAAGCGGAGAAGATCCGTAAATGGAGGTGGGTCGATTTCAACCAGTTACATTTTGCGATTCCAAGTGTCGCAATTCTTCGGGGGAGGGAAAACGCTGGTTTCTGCGCTCTTCCAATGGATGTGTTCGAGCGTTTCGGACTTCTCATGGAAGGTGGGTATAACTATCTGATTTACAGCACCCTGACAAACATCGTCCCTGCCGAGGGTTGTTTCATCGGTGCTTCTTCTGGTCCCGAAAAGCATGAATACAGCCTTCTTGTCCCAGCTGGGTGGGCGAAGTTGGTTCTATGGCTGACAACAGAAGGTGTTGTTCGCGTGGACAAGGGTTTTCTTCGTCCAGACGCCGAGAATTTCATCGCCTGTCGAGCGGACGACTCTTGGTATCTTATGGGGAAGGGAAATGTGGGTGGCAAAAAACTCACTCGCCACGGTCCAGACGGTTGGAAGTTGTCCTTCCTTGTTCCTGCTAGTCAGAGCGAGGCGACAGTAAAATAAGGCTGACGTCTTGAAAAACAACAGCGCATGCTCGTAGAGCATGCGCTGTTTTCTTTTAAAAGTAGAAGGTTAAGAATTAACATAAAATTGTTATAATGAATGTAATGAAAAAAAGAGAAGAGGGTTTTACTCTTATCGAACTCATGGTGGTGATCTCAATCATTGGATTTTTAGCATCTATTATTTTGGCAAATTTAAATATAGCCAGAGAAAAAGGAAGAATTGCAGCAGGGGAAGAAATGGAAGCAAATATAAATCACACCACTGAGCAACTTGCCCTCCAGTTAAATTTCGATGGTAATTTAACAGACTCATCCGGTCTGAATGCCACCGTGTATCAAGGAGCAGTCTCGTATGAAAGCGGGGTGAATGGTCAAGCTGTTAGACTAACAAAGACAGGTCTTGCTATAGCTAATAACCCAGCATTTAATTCTTCTAGTTTTACACTTTCGTTTTGGGTGAAGCCTTATTCTAATAATGGTGGTTTTGGGTGTTGTTATGGCGGAAGTAATGGGTTAGCTTCGATGGAGGACTATTTGGCTGATGGGTTTCGTTTTGGTTTTGGCTCTGATGGGAAATTAGAATTTTGGACTGGCGAAAGTGGCGGAACAATTTATATTGAATCGAAAAAAACAATACAGATCGGAAAATTTAATCAAGTAGTTTTGACTTATGGTAATGGTTCGGGGACATTGTATTTGGATGGTCAAAATGTCGGTTCATCTAAGGGAAATTATATAGCGCCACAAGGACAGGCTTTATTTATAAACGAGGGTGCACCAAATAACTATTATAATGGCGATATGGCCTATG
>CAJBRS010000039.1 GCA_903958115.1 uncultured bacterium
CAATTCATCGATACCCCGACCTTATCGTACACCGCACATTAGCCAATCACCTTTCAGGATCCCCTATCTCCAAAGACGAATTCAGCTTATATCAGAAAATTTCTGAAGAATCTTCTGAGCAAGAAATTCGTGCGGCTGAGGCTGAAAGGACTTCCATCAAACTAAAACAAGTAGAGTACATGAGTGAACGTATCGGCCAAATCTTCGAAGGAACTATTTCTGGCGTTACCGAATGGGGCATCTATATTGAAGAAGCAAATACAAAATGCGAAGGTATGTCCAAACTACGCGACATGACAGATGATTATTACAACCTCAACCAAAAAACATATTCGGTGGTAGGTGAAAAAACTAAGAAAAAATTTGCTCTTGGAGACAAAGTAAAATTTAAAGTCGTGGCGGCTGATATTGAAAGAAAATCTCTTGATTATTTATTAATAGATTAAGCCCTAGCAATAATTGTTTCTCGGAACACGCATAAAAGCCTGCTGGCTTTTTGCTCTGCTCGGCTACCCGCCTGCGCAAGTTTCCTCAAAACAATTATTGCTAGGGCTCCACCATTTAACAATTAATCAAGATAATGCTCGACCAAAGAAAAACTGCGGCTGTTGTAGAAAAACAGTGCGCAGTTTTTTAGTGATTTTATCAGTGCCGGTGATTAACGCGACAAGACGTCTTTACTTTGGCCAGCATAGACAGCGATGACTGCACAATCTTCATGGAAGATCTCCTCACTGAAGGCAACTCCTTCTCTCCGGCATTTCTGCTCCACTACCATCGAAAGCTGCTCCTCGCTGAGCACGCCGGTATTTTGCAATACGGCATCGACAATGTGATATTTTAGGAAGGCATCCACATTCTGAGGATCGTCTCTGAAACGAACCTCGTACTCAGTCTTTTTCCCAGTCAAAATGTTTCTATGCTTATCAAATATTACTTTATTAAATACCATTTAATTCCTCCTTTCTGTTTGAGTTTCATCAAAACATTACACTATCACAACCAGAAGAACAAGCTATAAAATAACAACGGGACAAAATCAGTACTACACAACAGAACACCCTTTTTAAGAGACCGCTCCGGGGCGCTTGCCCAAGTCTTAGTCTCTTAAAAAGGGTGTTCTGTTGTGTAGTGGACTCGTCCCGTTGTTATTTTGCAACTTGTACTGCTTCGTCAAAAGCAATCGACAATAATTTTGAAATACCATCTGATCCCATAGTGATTCCGTAAAGAATCCCTGCGCGAGACATTGTCTCTCGGTTGTGAGTAATTACAATAAGTTGAGAATATTTAGAAAGGTTTTCTACCATATCACCATACTTGCGAGAATTTGCCTCATCAAGAGCAGCGTCAGTCTCATCAAGAATAATAAATGGAGGTGGATTGACTTGAGAGATAGCAAAAAGTAAGGCGATCGAAGTGAGGGCTCTCTCCCCACCAGAAAGCATTACGAGCCCTTTGATTTTTTTGCGAGGTAAACTAACTTCAATATCAAGACCCTCATCACCAAGCTCTTCAGTTTCATCATCCCCCATTTCTTCGATTTCACCACGTTCAAGCGCTTCAATTTCTTCTGCGGATTTTCTTCTGCGGATTTTCTCTCTCACCACCTTAAGTGAAGCCGCTCCCCCTCCGAACATCAGAACAAAAAACTTATGGAACTCATCATTGATTTTTCTAACACCTTCTTTAAATTCTGTGTCTAATTTTTCCGTAAGTTCAACAATCATCTGTCGAAGCGCTGCCCCTGAAGTTTCAAGATCGCTCAGTTCTTTGGCCAAGAAAATATCCCTCTCTTCAGCCTCTTTAAACTCTTTCATCACATCTTCGCTCGTACCAATTCCAGATTCCTCCAAACGAATCTTAATTCTTTCGATAGTTCTTTTTCTCTCTAATTGTGCGTGACGATCTTCACCGACTTCCTCAAGCACAACGGAATCGTAATTTATAGCCTCACGACCAATAAGCATAGCTGCTTCATGAAGCTCTCTTTCAAAATCCTCTTTCTCTAACGAGATTTTCTCATGACGAGCAGTAATAGAAGCCATTTGACTGTGAAGCTCATTCTGACGAGTCATAATGCGCAAGATGGCCTTTTCGGCTTCTACATTTTGATCTTTATTCTTCTCGATCTCATCCTTGATAACATCGTATTTTTTAGAAAGACTTTGTTCTTCCTCTCTTATTTCAGCAAGTTTCCTTTCAAAACTGTGTTTATCCGAAGAAAGTATCTCAAGCTCCTTTTCAAAATCGGCAGTAGCAGAATCATCGTTCTTTGTTTTATTTTTTGAAATAAAACCAGTGACAAGTTCCCGAAGATTATTAAAAATACTCTTTATAAAACCAATGTCTTCTGACCCTTCGGCCTGACGAATTTTTTCATCAATTTCTTGATATAAAGACTCAACATCAACCAAAAAGACTGTTTTGGTTTTTTCTTTATTGAGCTCTTCATTTTTCTTAGCAATGCTTCTCTTTAAGTATGAAATTTCACCTTCGATCCGACCGAGCTCACGAGTAGTAGCATCCTTATCCATTCTCACAGATGCAATTTTTTCCTCAAGCGCCAACAGCTCTGGACTCCTAGATTCATTCTGGGATGCCTGACTGACAACATCCTTAAGACGACGGAGTTCATCTCCGAGCTCTGACAATTCCGCCTCAGGCTTTGACCGATCGTGCAAAATTGAATCCTGTTCTTTTTTCAAATAAACATCCTCTCGTTTAAAATATTCTTTATAAAGAGCAATAAGCTCACGCTTCATCTCCATTGCTCTCTCAATTTTTTCTACTTGTTTCTTTAAAAATTTTATATGAGGAGCAATTTCTCGACGAAGTGATTCCACTTCTTTGATATTCTGATCAGTCTTTTCCAACTTTCTTTCACTCTCTTCTTTCTTATATTGGTAAATTTTCAGACCAAGGGCATCTTCAATCATGCTCCGACGATCACGTAAATTTGCATTCAAAATTTTATCCGCCTCTCCTTGAGAGATGATGTGGTGACCAGATGCGCCAATATGGGCAGAAGCAAGAAGCTCGATGATATCTTTAAGGCGTACCAACGAACCGTTGATTAGGTATTCATTAACACCATCGCGATGAACAACACGTTCTAGAACAACCTCGTCAAAATCAATCGGCAAAAGACGCTTAACGTTATCAAAAGTCAATTTGGCGGACGCGCGATTAGCACGTCCGCCATCTCCTGCTCCATTAAAGATTAAGTCCTCACCCTTCTTGCCTCTCATGCTCTTGATGGATTGTTCACCCAACACAAAACGAAACGCTTCCGCAATGTTTGACTTGCCAGAACCGTTTGGTCCGACAATAGCAGAAATAGGCGAATTGAATTCTAGCGAACTTTTCTTAGCAAATGATTTAAAGCCAGCAAGCTCGAGGGATTTAAGATACATACTCATATTTTAGCAGAGTATGAGACATAAATGAAACCTGATTATTGCCAACCGTTTTTCTCCAACGCCCTACGAGCAGCCTCTTGTTCCGCCTCTTGTTTTGACTTACCAGAACCTTCAATCACCAAATCTGCAGCTAAATAGAGACCCACTGTAAATTGTTTATTATGATCTGGGCCCATTTCTTTTATAGTTTTATACACAGGAGTAATACCAACTTTTTCTTGAGCTAGCTCCTGGAAACGGCTTTTTGCATCAATCCACAAACCCTTAGACACCATGTTATCTACGAGAGCAAAAAGTTGAGAAGCAATAAATTCTTTGGATTTATCATATCCTTGATCTACATAAATGGCACCGATAATAGCCTCGAAAGTATTGGCAAGAATGTATTGTCGGGCTCGGCCAGTATCTTTTGCTTCGCCTTTTGAAAGAAGGAGGAAATCATTAACTCCAATTTTTGATGCGGAATCAGAGAGAGTGATGGCATTAACCAAAGCAGAGCGAAAAGCAGTCAATTCACCTTCTGGTTTCGATGGATATTTCTGATAAAGATGATCGGTAATGACTAGCTCCAAAACAGCATCACCTAAGAATTCTAGGCGCTCATTATGTTCAAGACCCGAGCCTCTGTTTTCATTCAAAAATGAACGATGAGTAAAAGCCTGCTTTAATATAGACTTGTCTTTGAAATAAATATTTATTTTTTCTTCGAATTTTGCAAAATCCATGTTTGTTGAGGTATGGAGTATTTAGTATTTAGTATGAGGGGAAAAATTAAGTTCCTTCATACTTCATAACTATATACTTCATACAATTATTCTTGCCCAAGCAGTATTTTTACCGCTGTTGTAATTATAGGCAAAATATCATTATAAAAGTTGAGTGTTAAAATATCTTGAATTTTAAACCATTCTGCTTGGTCCAAACCGCCAGAAGTACCGAGTGTTAGAGGTTTATATTTTGATTCTGCAAGAAAGTAGGTCACTTGCTTGCGAATCTTTCCATCCTCAGGATGTGTGGCAATGTACTCATTTCGAGAAAGCTCTTTAATGATTGTAATATCTAATCCGAGCTCCTCTTTAATTTCCCTCACTGTTCCAACCTTTTCATCATCATCAGGATTGAGACCCCCCTTTGAGAGAGTCCAGTGTCCGAACACATCATGCACAAGTGCAAAATATATGTCCTCACCATCTTTAGCATAGACTACTGCACCCCCAAGCTTTTGGATGGGCATCTCTTCGTAAGGTCGATTGAATTTCTTTTTCTTTTCTTTTTGACTGATCTCGTCCTTTCCAGGCTCACCCATCTCCTTATAAACAGCACCTAGCACTCCATTAACGAATTTGCCTGAGGTCTCACCTCCATATGATTTAGCTAACTCAATAGCTTCGTTAATAGCTACCTTAGAAGGTACCTCTTTGCGATCAGCAAAAAGAAGTTCATAAAGACCGATACGCAAGATATTGCGGTCAATAAAAGATATTTTATCAAGAGGCCAATCTGGGGCAGCCTTTGTGATGATGTTATCAAGATCAGTTCTCTTCTTTAATATGTCGCTAACCAACTTTTTCATGAATGAATAATCACTCATGCCAGGAGCAAATTCTAAAGCATTACGCTCAACAATCTCTGGGGCATCACTATCAGGAAGACCAGCAAAATCCCACTCAAAGAGTGATTGCATTACTATTGATCTTGAAAGGTGCCTATTGGCCATAATATTAAGAACTGTGTTTGTGTTAGAGACCTAGAAGCCTGTATCAGAAAAAGAAAGAATAAAAGATTCTCTCACTTGCTGAAGCCTACTTCAAATTACTTTGCTGGAGCCGCTTTTTTAGCCTTTTTCTCAGCCTTAGCCATAACATTTACAGCCTCTTTACCCTTGTATTTGCCACAATTAGCGCATACAACGTGTCTTGTCTTTGGCATACCGCAATCCTTACATAGGACAAAACTAGCGGCTTTTAGGCCGTGGTGACTTCGTCTCATTCCGGTCTGTGACCGGTTGTGTCTCATGTGGTTTACCATGGGCACTACTATATCAAAAGTGCCGAAAATTGGCAACAGGAGCAGTGCATGGAATGGTTGTTGAGGGGCTTCGCAAGCCGGGCAGGCGAGACTTCCGCAATTTTTCAGCAGAAAATTATGCGTACCCGAAACAACCATTCCATGCACTGCTCCTGTTGCCAATTTTCAACAATTTTCTTTAAGTGGTGATAAAGGCAAAATCTTTTAAGAAACTACGTCGATGAATCGGGCACGGACCAAAGGTACGCAATTTTTCTAGGTGATACTTTGTTCCATAACCTTTATTGATATGAAAATCATACTGAGGATATTTTTTCGAAAGTCTTATTAATTTTTTATCACGAAGAACCTTGGCCACAACTGAAGCCAACGATATGATTGGTTCTTTATCATCACCTTTAATAATTGTTTCCTGATAAATAAATTCTTTTGGAGCCTTTAATCCCCCGTCCAATAAGACAAGACATTCATCTTCAAAAAAGAATTTCTTGGATCGTAATTTTTCTATCGAATGTTCAAGGGCTCGACGAATAGAAATAGTGAGTCCCCACTTATCAATCTGCGCTGGTGAAACATAGGAAACCGCATACAGAACGAGTCCATCTTTTACCTTACTTTCAACAAGCTTCAAATACTGTTCACGCTTATGTGGTGGTAATTTTTTTGAATCGCGAACACCAGCAAATATTTCTAGAAGATTCAAATCAATGGGCGCTAAAAAAGCCCCGACAGCAACGGGGCCAGCAAGAGGGCCTCTTCCCACCTCATCAATACCAATGAGATATTTTACAGAAGTTGGCCTTACTTGGGTTTTCTTCACACTTAAATTATACCACTTTAGATTAGAGAATTCTAAAGACTTCCGCTATAATTGCCTTATCTACCATTATGTCCAAATTCTCTCACTTACATACCCACTCTCACTATTCTCTGCTTTCAGCCCTACCAAAGCTTCCTGAGCTTGTGGCTAAAGCGAAAGATTGTGGCATGCCAGCCCTCGGTCTAACCGATAACGGCAATATGTACGGGGCTATCGAATTTTATAAAGAATGTAAAAAACAGGGCATCAAACCGATTCTTGGTGTTGATTTCTACATGGCCGCCCGCACAAGAAATGATCGTGAACCACGTATCGACAACAAAAGGACTAGAATCGTCTTACTGGCTAAAAATGCTGAGGGCTACAAAAATTTAATCAAGCTGGTCACCCTTTCAAACTTTGAGGGTTTTTATTACAAACCTCGCATAGACCGAGAATTACTAGAAAAATATAAAAACGATCTGATCTGTATTTCCCTATCATTCAGCGGAGACATTGCTACCGCATTAAAAAGCGGAAACCCTGAAATGGCTGAGGAGCTCTGTTCTTATTATAAAAATTTATTCGGCGAAGATTTTTTCATTGAGATCAGTCACCACCCCGAAATAGAAGGACACGAAGAGAACATGAAAAATCTTACGGCTCTTGCTAAAAAATGTGACGTTCAGATTGTAGCAGCCCACGATGTTTATTATCTCGAGCCAGGAGATCGGAAAGCCCGAAACACTCTTGTATCAATCCAAAATGAATTTAGCGAACGTACTGCTTCTGACGACGAAAGCGACTTCTCTTTCATTGATCAAAAAACTGCAGAAAAATATTTTAAAAACCTGCCGGAAGCGCTAGAGAACGTTGAAAAAATTGTGGACAGATGCAATCTTGAAATAACCCTCGGCAAATGGCTTTTTACTGAATATAAATTGCCAGAAGGAGTAACTGCCGACGAAGCGCTTCGAGAGTTGGTTTACACGGGTATCAAGAAAAAAAACGTTACCCTTGATGAGGTTACAAAAAAACGCATAGAATATGAGCTAGACGTTATTAAAACAAAAGGTTATGCAACCTACTTCCTTGTAGTGTCAGATCTTCTGCATTTTGCCCATGACAATCATATTCTCACCACCATTCGAGGATCAGTTGCAGGATCCATGGTGACCTACCTCGCTGGTATTACGAACGTGAACCCAATTGAATATAAACTCCCTTTTGAACGATTCCTTAACCCAGAACGCCCTTCTGCTCCCGATATCGACATGGACTACGCCGACAACCGACGCGACGAAATGATTGCTTATGCCCGACATAAATATGGAAACGACAAAGTAGCTCAAATAGGTACATTCGGTACTATGATGGCCCGTGGAGCAGTTCGAGATGTCACTAGAGCACTTGGCTATGACTACTCTCTTGGTGACCGTATTGCCAAATTAATCCCGATGGGAGCCCAAGGATTCCCAATGACAATCGACCGCGCTTTCGAAGAAGTGCCAGAGCTTAAAAAAATGTATAAAGCAGAGAAGGAGGTAAAAGATATCATCGACATGGCAAAGAAGATTGAAGGTTGTGCCAGACACATCTCCGTGCATGCAGCGGGTGTAGTGATATCGCCTATCCCCCTTTCAGAAATCGTGCCACTACAGTTTGACCCTAAAGGTGAAGGGAAAATTATTACTCAATACGACATGCATTCGGTGGATGAAAACAATGCTGGTCTTTTAAAATTCGACTTCCTCGGAATCAGAAACCTTGCCATTCTTGCTGACGCTGTTTCTCTCGTAAAAAAGATTGAAAATGTAACTGTAGATATTGAAAATATCCCCCTACAAGATGCGAAGACATTCGATCTGCTTGCAAAAGGAGAAACTGTTGGTCTCTTCCAATTGAATGGTTCTGGAATGACTCGCTTTCTTAAAGAACTGAAACCCACCACTATTCATGACATCAATGCCATGGTGGCTCTGTACCGCCCAGGCCCGATGGAAACCATCCCTGAATATATCCGTCGTAAACACAACCCAAAGCTCGTCAGCTACCCAGACCCACGCATGAAAAAATACCTAGAAGAATCGCACGGACTCATCGTATATCAAGACGACCTACTTTTCAGTGCTATTGAACTAGCTGGATATTCTTGGCTTGAAGCTGACAAATTCCGAAAGGCTGTGGGTAAAAAAATCCCAGCCGAAATGGCCGCTCAAAAAGAAAAACTTGTCGAAGGTATAGTAAAGAATGGTCAGACAAAAGAATTTGCAGAAAAATTATGGGCACTTTTCGAACCATTCCAAGCTTACGGATTTAACAAAGCTCACGCCGCCAGCTACGGCAAAGTGGCCTATCAAACAGCCTATATGAAGGCTAATTTCCCTGCTATCTACATGGCGGCCGTGCTAACAGCAGAATCCGGAGATGTTGAAAAAATTGCTGAAATTATCGCCGAATGTAAACGCATGGGTATTCCAGTACTAGCTCCAAATATCAACGAAAGCTTTGAGGGATTCACCGTGGTCAAAGGTGGTAGCGAAAAAGGTGAAGACCAAATTCGTTTTGGGTTAACAACTATCAAAAACTTTGGCGAAGGAATCGCAAAATCAATTATCACAGAAAGAAAAACTAAGGGTAAATTCAAATCATTAGAAGACTTTCTAAACCGAATCACCGATAAAAATTTAAATAAGAAATCACTAGAAGCACTCATCAAGGCCGGCGCCATGGATGAATTCGGCGAACGTGGACAAATGTTGGCCAACATGGAGGACATTCTCGCCTACAACAAAGAGAAAAATAAAAATGGAGCCAACCAGGATTCACTTTTTGGGAATGATAGTCTGGCCATGCCGAGCCTCCGACTACAGGCAGCTCCACCCGCCGCTGCAGCCGATAAATTGCTCTGGGAAAAAGAATTACTGGGCTTATACATTTCTGGCCACCCGCTTGATAAACATCGTGCCGCCCTTGATGCCAGAAATACCAATATAGAAAAAATGAAATTGCAGTTAAAGGAGGGTATGATCGGAGTCGTCGCTGGCATTCTTGATGAACTCAAAGAAGTTCGCACAAAAAAGGGAGACATCATGTATTTTGCAAAAATGTCCGACTTTTCTGGATCAATCGAAGTGGTACTGTTCCCAAAAATTTGTGAGCAGTTCAAACAATTTATCGTTCTCGATAAATGCATAGCTATTAAAGGCCGAATGTCTATGAGAAATGGTACGCCATCAATCGTTGCTGAAGCTGTCAAAGCATTATAAATATGCTAGTATTTCTGACATATGCAATCAAACGAAAAACAAGAGAAGTTGGCAAAAATACGCCATTCTTTGGCTCACCTATTAGCCGCTGCCGTCCTAGAACTTTATCCAGACACTAAAAACACTATCGGCCCAGCTGTCGATAATGGCTTTTATTATGACTTTGAATTCTCCTCACCTATCTCTGATAAGGACTTAAAGGAAATAGAAAAGAAAATGAAAAAGACTCGAAACAGCTGGAAGGGTTTCGAGCACAAGGAAGTAACCGCCGACGAAGCAAAAGAATTTTTCAAAAATAATCCTTACAAGCTAGAACTTATTGATGAGATTGTTTCAAAAGGAGAAAAAATCACTCTTTATACATCCGGTAATTTCACAGACCTCTGTCGCGGTGGACATGTTGATGATATCAACGACATGAATATGGATGCTTTTGAACTCAGTCGTGTGGCCGGCGCATACTGGCGTGGAGATGAGGATAATAAAATGCTCACTCGTATTTATGGATTTGCATTTGAAACATCTGATGAATTGACTGCTTACAAAAAACAGTTAGAAGAAGCTAAAAAGCGCGATCATAAAAAACTAGGAAAAGAATTAGACTTGTTCACATTCTCTGAATTAGTAGGCCCAGGACTTCCCCTTTGGACACCTAAGGGAACAATGCTACGCGATGTTCTTGATAATTTTGTTTGGGAGTTACGAAGCCAATACGGATATGAACGAGTAGACATCCCTCATATCACCAAAAAAGATTTGTATGAAAAAAGTGGCCACTGGGATAAATTCAAAGACGAGCTATTTAAAATTACAACTCGTGAAGGTCATGTGTTTGCAATGAAGCCGATGAATTGCCCTCATCACACTCAGATTTATAACAGAAAGGCTTGGAGTTATCGAGAAATTCCTCAACGCTACGCAAGCACTACAAAAGTATATCGCGACGAACAGTCTGGCGAGCTTTCTGGCCTATCTCGCGTACGATGCATCACTCAAGATGATGCCCATGTTTTTTGTAGACATTCCCAAGTAAAAGACGAGATGTTAAAGATCTGGAATATCATCACAACTTTCTATGGAGCAATTGGTTTTGTTCTTACTCCTCGCCTTTCCCTACATGATCCAGAAAACATGAAAGCCTATCTTGGAACCGAAGAAGTATGGAAAAATGCTGAAGATCAGCTACGAGAATTAATTAAAGAAAAAGGTGTCACCGCCGAAGAAGCGATTGGTGAGGCTGCTTTTTATGGTCCTAAGGTTGATTTCATGGCAAAAGATTCCCTTGGCCGAGAATGGCAGGTAGCCACAATTCAACTAGATATGAACCTACCAGAGAGATTTGAACTTGATTACACAAACGAAGAAGGCAAGAAAGAAAGAGTTGTTATGATTCACGCGGCGATAATGGGATCAATTGAACGATACCTTTCTGTCATCATTGAGCATTATGCAGGGGCCTTTCCACTTTGGCTGGCTCCAGTACAGGTAAGTATTATACCGATCATGGATAATCACCAGACATACGCAAAAGAAATTTTTGAAACGCTTAAAAAAGCTGGTATCAGAGTAGAACTCGCAGACAACAATGAAAGCCTCGGTAAAAAGGTCCGTCAAGCAAAAGTAGAAAAAATCCCCTACTGGATCGTCATTGGCGATAAAGAAGTAGAATCTAAAACAGTAACACTAGAAAGTCGCGATAACGGCCAACTTGGTGCGATAACACCAGATGAACTACTCAAAAAACTGACAGTAGAGATCCAAACGAAGGGCTAACATACACAAAGCAAAATACCTTCCTGAAAGAGAC
>CAJBRS010000040.1 GCA_903958115.1 uncultured bacterium
CAATTTGTTTTTGGGCCAATTTTATAGTAAGTTATGTGCTATTGGGAGATCGTCTAATGGTAGGACGGGAGCCTTTGAAGCTCTTAATCTTGGTTCGATCCCAAGTCTCCCAGCCAATGTTTTTTTTGATCTATTATGCAAGAAAAAACCATAGAAGCATTAAAATGGATCGCAGGAGTTTTGAATGACAATCAGATTCAATACCGAATTGGTGGAGGGTTGGCGACGCATCTTTATGGATCTGATAGGCCAGTGAATGATATTGATATATCAATATCGGGGAAGGATTTTCCGGTAATTGTAGCTCTAGTAAAAGATTATGTAATTGCTGGTCCGAAGCATTACGAAAATAACAAATGGAATTGCACTACCTTGTCTCTAAATTATCATGGACAAGATATTGATCTTACAGACGCCGATACATTATTAATGAGTAAGAAGGATGGAACGGGGTGGATAAAAAATAAAGAAATTTATCAAAAATACCCCGATGTCATTAAGGACGTTTACGGGGTACAGATTTCGCTTATGGATCCAAGGGTTCTCATTGAATACAAAAAAGAATTGGACGGGGAACATCAAGAATCTGATATAAAATTCTTAGAAAATAATGTGGCTCGTAAAATTTAAACGAAATAGTATACTTTTGTCATGCGAACAATTGAAAGAGATGTGGTCTGTGCTTTAATTTTCTCAAAGGATGGAAAGCTTTTTCAAGCATGGCGCGATATAAAAAGTAGTGGTGTATATCCTGGGCACTGGGCCATTATTGGTGGGGGTGTTGAAAAAGGGGAAGACCAGAGAACCGCACTTAATAGAGAGGTGCTTGAGGAGACGGGTTTAGATATCTCAAAATATTCTGCAGAGCTAATTGACGAAGCGCAGGGAGAGTCAGAAAAAACCTTAAAGGATTCTTTGGAAAGAGTCTATTGTAAAATGAGATTTTATACATACAAGGTTGTTATTAATGATGAGCTATCTGAGACGATTAAAATAACCTTGAACGAAGAACATTCTAAGTATCGATGGTCTACAATTTCTGATCTAAAGGAACTTAAGATGACACCACCTTCTGTAGAGTTGTTTAGAAAATTGGGTTATTTATAGAGACAGGTCGTGCTAAAATAAGGGCGATTATGAAAATAAAGAAAATTGGGCATTGTTGCCTTTTGATACAGACAAATAATCTAACAATTCTTACTGACCCAGGAATGTTTTCGGTTGAACAAAATTCAGTAACTGGTATTGATGTAGTTCTGATTACTCACGAGCACGCTGACCATTTCCATGTAGAATCTTTGCAAGAGATTCTCAAAAACAATCCTGATGCAAAAGTCATTACAAATTCTGGAGTAGGTAAGAAATTAGATGAGAAGGGTATAGCGTATTCTATTATTGAAGATAGAGAAGCTACTAGTATAAAAGGGGTTGTAATTGAAGCTTTTGATGGCAGGCATGAGGAAATTTTCGAGGAAATTGGACAGGTGCAGAACACCGGATATTTTGTAGATAATAAACTTTTTTATCCAGGTGATTCATTTCGCAATCCAGAAAAACTTGTCGATGTGTTGGCTCTTCCTGTTGCTGGTCCTTGGTGTAAAATTCCAGATGCTATTCGCTACGCTCTTTCTGTAAAGCCTAAAAAGGTATTTCCTGTGCATGATGGAATGTTGCAGATTGAAAGGATCGGCTCTGCCCACAAGATTCCTGAAAAGGTTCTCTCCGAGAATGGAATTGAATTTATTACGATGAATGGTGGTGATGAAAAGGAATTTTAAATAACTTTCTGGACCTCAAATATAAAAAAGAAAATCCGTTCGCTGTGTTTCCACAACGAACGGATCCGTCAGTTTCGCCGCAGTGCGACGAGCCCGCAAGTTTTGGCCTGTAGCCAGAGTTTGCTCTCTTAATCCGGGGCGACTTTTGTGGCCCCGTAGCGCGCCTTTCGTTTCACCGGAGTCCACGTGGCGCGTGGTACTCAGACGCCGATGACTTACTGTCAGCTTTTCACTCCATAGCCCGTAAGACGGCTTTGGATAGGAAAGAGGTATTAATTCCTTTCATGCATTCTCCTCTAAGGAAGAGGGGAACGAGACGCATTAGGCTCCTTTAGCCAAGACTTAATACATTTCTTAGTATTTATCGCACTCTTTCCGGCCGCATTCTTCGGGCCGAGAGCGTCGACAGGACCATTACCAGCTGGTCCACTTTTAAAGCGGTTGTCGCTTTGAGAAGGCCTCACTTTCCAAAGAACTGCAAAGTTTAAGGTAGCTTTACTCCGCTTTGCTGGCTAACTTTTCTTTTCACTAACCATAGTAGTATAGCATATTAAAAAATAAAGTCAAGTCATTTAATTCGGTAAGGGAGAGTCTTTTGTTGGTCGGATTTGTTCTCAGGTAATTAGGTCGGGTATGCTAATATATCTCTATATGAAAGACCTAAACAAAACTAAGGGCAAAAAAGTCGCCATATTTGATATAGATGGGACAATTTTCCGTTCAAGCCTTTTGATAGAGCTTGTTAACGAACTTATAAAAGAAAAGATATTCTCTCCTAAGGTTAGCGATATTTACGCTGATGCTCATGAAGCATGGCTTAATCGTAGAGATTCTTACGAAAAATATATTATGGCGGTAGTTAGTGCTTTTGAGCAGAACATCCAAAAGATTTCACACAAAGATTTTATACGAATCTCGAAAAAAATTATTACTTCTCAACAAAATCATGTCTATCGCTATACTCGTGATCTAGTTAAAGAATTAAAAAAGAAAAACTATTATATTTTGGCCATTTCTCATTCACCCAAAGAGATTCTTGATGAATTTTGTGGGGGTTTGGGTTTTAGTAAAGTCTATGGGCGAATTTATGAAACTAATCAGAAAGGGAAATTTACTGGAGGCACTATGTATTTGGATCTTATTTCAGATAAGGCCAAAATTCTTAAACGAGCAGTGGAAAAAGAAAATCTGACATTAGCTGGTTCGATTGGTGTAGGAGATTCTGAAAGTGATATAGCATTTTTGAAATTAGTTGAAAGACCTATTTGTTTTAATCCCAACAATAAGCTTTATAAATATGCCAAATCACACAAATGGGAGGTTGTCGTCGAAAGAAAAGATGTGGTTTATCATCTAAAATGAAAGACTTTAGCAAGCGTGTTATAAAAATTGCTTTGTCGATCCCATCTGGTAGGGTCGCTACTTATGGCTCGATTGCTCGAGCGGCGGGTGGTGGACGTCAGGCTGCACGTAGTGTTACTGGTATCTTAGGTAGAGCATATTATGCTGGTGAGAAAGGTATCCCGTTTCATCGGATAGTGTATTCTGGAGGATTGGTCTGGACGGGCTCTTCCTATGACGCAAAGAGGAAGAAACTTTATAAAAAAGAAGGTATAAAAATAGACAAAAAAGGAAGAATAGAAAATTTCAGAGAGGTTGTCATCAATTTTTGATATAATATTTCTATATAAAAAGGGCCCGGAACGCGTAGCGTTCCGGGCTTTTTGTTTGATCAGTTTTTTTCACTTGGCCGATGGCCTAATGTGCGAAGGGGTCGATCGTTTTCATTTCCTTCGTCTTCATCATCTCGGAGGTCTCGGCCGAGGTGATGGTCTTCCGCATATCGGCGGTGACCTTTTTCGGGAAGCCCATAATGTTCCTGGCAACAAAGCCTGTGAACAGCGAGTCCATTGTGTTGTCATAGACGCGGAGTTTATCGATCTTTGTTCGTTGTGAGGACTCGAACTTGTTGTAGCCGGTTTCGATTACGACCTGCAATTTATCGAAGATCTTGGAATCGATCGTCGGGTTTTGTTCCTGGATCCACTGCATGGCGGCTTGGGAGCCGTTTTTGCCGTAGCGTCCTTCGATTGCCGTCGTGATTGCCTGCGTGACCATTGTTCCGTACTTCTCCACACTCAAGCCTTGCGACTTGATCTGATTAAAGATGGAGGTGTGGACGTTTTGGAGGTCTTCGTTCGCAGCGACGATGCTGTTTTCTTGTCGCACTAGGCCGTTGTAGGTTCCTGCGAACCACAAGACGGAGATGCCGATGATGGCGAGGAGGCCGAGCAGAATGAGTGTCGAATTTGCTGATGTTTTTGCTTTGGTTTTCATTACTTATTTTTTCCTTTTGTTTAGTTTCTTTCTTCGTTGTTGATGAGTATCACTGAAGTGACATAACTTACCCCACCACCCACAAGGATGATGAGGAGCTGGCACCACCAAGGTAATCGAATGTCCGCGATGAGATATTCAAGATCAGCCATTGGCATTCTCTCGAAGCCACCTTGTTTGGGCGATTTCGAAATTTCTTCAAGGATGGTGTTGGCAAAAGCCTCGCCATCACTTAGGTCCCCGATATCGAGGATTTTGTTGCGAAGGTTTATTTTGAATTCCTCGATCTTCGTCCAAGCCATTACGTAGGCGAACGAGACCTTTGGAAATTCCGGAGCACCAATTACGACTATGACGTCGTTCTTTTTGCCCTTTACCCATGCCTCTTCAAGTGCGTAGGAAAAACCTTGATCTTTTGTGTTTGCTACGTACACCAAGACATTCACTTCCTTTCTGGACCCCAAACTAGTGAGCGCTCGACTGAGTGTTTGGTTGACGTCCTTCTTCCATTTTTCAGGAAGTGTGACGCCAGCGTTGATCACTCGGTCGAGCTCAATTTCGCCATAGCTTCCGTAATATACCTCGGGGTAGGGTCGGATGAGATCCTTGTAAAGCGCTTGGCTTCCATGAATCTTTTTTACCGAGTCCGACGCCTTTAAG
>CAJBRS010000041.1 GCA_903958115.1 uncultured bacterium
ACCCAGGAATATTGCACGTCGAGAATGTAACAACCACCAGTTGAGGATTTTTCAACCGAAGTCTTTCGACGAGCACGGCGACATCCTCAACCCTGTCAGAGACAATGCCCGTGATAAGCAATTGCGGCTTATTCACGAACACCAGATTTTCAATTTCATGAGCGGTGGGAAAGATGAGGAAATCCTCGTCTTTCACTAAGCTTAAGCCAATGAGAGAATCTCGATCGGCGGCGGCCATTTTCAAAAGAGAACAGAATCCATAGATACCCATTGTCGATACTTGGACAACGAGTATTTCTTGAGGGTCTTTCATAATTACCTCCTAAGCCCTAAAAAGAGCGGTTAAATTTTCAACCAGCAATTTATCACAATATGACACAAAAGTCAATAGTGACGAAAACTGACTATTTTCGGCGGCGAAAAGATCTGCTGCTGATTTTCCATCTCAATGAACCGTTTCTGGCACGCGACAAAAAGCCTTCCCGACCCATAAGTCGCATAACAAAATGTATGGGTAAACTAATTACCACAGACACCATGATCATGGTAACCAGATAAGCAAAAAAGCATATGAATGTGCTTCCCAAGACCAACATAACCGCAAAAGCAACCACGACCAACAAAGTAATTCCGGCAATTAAAAACGGGTTACGAATCTGCTTGCCGTTGATTTCAATATCAGACATCGGACTTTTCCTTTCTTGTTTCAAGCTCTCATGAGCATTTTGTTTGACATCAAAATACCACCATATTTATAAAGGGTCAAATATTTTGACACCTTTAATACTGTGTGATTATATAGGAACAGAAAGGAGGTGGTCCTGTTGATTACCTTTATCATTACCCTGGCTCGTGACCTGACACAAATAAACGCGACAACCTGGGTCTGCGGAGAAAAAGACGATACTACCCCATCACTCAAGAAAGCCATCGAACTATACAACAAACTTGATCGAGAAGGTGAAAAAGTATTCATCACTGTAACCGCCAAAGAATCGCCATACGAAGGCAACACAATAATGTGCGGCAGAATGAGGGAATATCTCATAGAGCAGAAAATACCAGACCACGCCATCTTGGTAAAGAAAGCCAAAAGTTGGGATACCTACGGCGAAATGGAAGCGGCCTATGAAGCGATCACTGACTACTGTAAAAAGAATCGGCTCGAGGCATCACGAATAATCATCTCGACAAGTTGGTACCACACTATTAGAGCGTGGCTCATAGGACTTTATGTCAGGAGAATCCAAAAGATAACTACCATCCAGACTGTCGCCCCCACTTGTTCTCTGACCAAATGGCATGAGCTACCAATGGTTTTGGCACACGAAGCAATAGGAATTCTGATAATTCCCTTCTATAGATGACGAGAATAAAACCAAACAATAGCATTCACCCACAAGGTGGATGCTATTAATTTTCTATCAGGCCGGGAACTACAGAACAAGTAGTTGCAGTGGTGACATCCTGATGACTACTCTTACAATTTAAGGTATAGGTTGCAGAGTTAGTTAGATTACTACCCGATTTTGAACCGACACTATCACCATTTTTATCTAAGGTTATTGAGTAATTGTTAATACCTGGGCCATTTAAAGTACAAGAAGTGGCATTGCTTATATTCCAAGACAAGTTACAGCTTCTTCCCGACTGAATCATGGTTGGACTAGCAATTACACTTGAACTAATAGCGGCATTACATGAACCACCCCCGGCAGAAGAACAACCAGCCGCACAAGCACGAACTAGCGCTCCAGTACAACTATCCATGAGATTACCAGTAGTCAAAGAACAGATTCCTCTAGCGGCGGTACAAACACCTTTGTACAGACATTGACCAACAGGACAACTTTGATAGGTGTTATTACCAGTGCCGTTATTAGTACTACTACCATTTCCTGTCGTCGAAGCATTACCATTATTCGGACCATTTGGCCCATCTGGGTAGACACAAATACCATTTACCAAAATCTGACTTCCTCCGCAGACATCACAGGTCGGATAATTTATTGCATTGTTATCACAAGAAGTAGGAACGAACCAAACACCGACGCCATTACCGCAACCAAGATATAAATGGGTTGGATCAAACTTCAAACCAACACTTGGGTGCACTGCCAATATCAATTGATTTACATAAGCCAAGTCAGATTGGAATACTGGATCGTTATAATTTTCCCCACTATTTATATAGTAAGAAAAAACAGAACAGTAGATATCAAAGTAGAAAGAAGCAGCGCCTACATCAGAACGATTAGTTTGTAAGGTGCCACCAGGAATCGATACACCAGGACATACATCAGCAAAGACTTTTGAAGGACTGAAAAAACCAATGACTTTCTCTGTTACCGACTGCGGTTTAACAGTGGTTGTTGGAGCAGAAATTGCTTTGTTTATGTCTTTCACAAGCTGTTTTACCAAATCTTTAAATGGCTGGTAGCTTTGCAGATTATAAAATTTTCCACCTTTAGTAGTATCAGCCAGAGCAAGAAGAAGGCCCGCGCTCACCATTGGACTAGGTTTGCTATCCAACATTTTTTGAAGAGCGTTAACAGCCTCTGCTTTTTGGCTATTCCCAGCGTATGCAATAGCTTCACTTAAATTGGTTTGGAACAATACGCGAGATCTCTCATTATCCATCAATCCGATATCTACTTTAGCGGCATTCTTTTCAGCTTCGTAAGATTGAATAGCTTTCGAAATATTACCCTCTTTAGTGTAAATATCCCCCATCAATCCAAGTGCATATGAAAGATTCGGATAGATACCCAAAGCTTTATTCAAATCAGACAAAGCGCTACTATTGTCACCCTCAACCATGGCAACACTACCCAAGGCAACATAGGCTTGAGGGTATGTCTGATCAGCAGCAAGAGAACTGGAAGCATAATTAGCAGCGATACTTAAAGCATCAGTTGAGGTCGAACTTAGATAGATATTGCTTAAATTATAATTCGCTTCAGCCTTAAGGCGAGCATTCGGTGCACCTGCCGCAACAGCAGCAAATTCCTTAATAGCTTCCGCAGTGTTACCTTTTCGAATATAGAGACGTCCGAGATTTTCTTCTACTCCAAAATTATTAGGATCGATTGACGCAGCTTTCAAATAGTCTGTTTCAGCAGCTCTTAGATCGCCGGAGATATCATAAGCATCACCTCGGTGAGAATAAGCGTCGGCATCATTTGAATTAAGAGAGATTGCTTTTGTGTAAGCAGCTAGAGCTTTTGGATACTGTCGCATTATTTCGTTAGCATAGCCAAGAGCGATATAAGCATCAGCATTGGTTGGGTCAAGAACCAAAGCTTGATTAGCATAATCAACAGCTTTTTGGCCATCTGTATTTTCATCAAACTCTAGACTACCCTTTTGCGCGTAAATTGCCGACAACGACAAAAGAGCATTAACATTCTTAGGATCATTTTGAAGAGTTTGACTAGCTATATCAATCGCTTGAGTAAAATTACCACTGTTGAAAGCGTCAACCTTTGGGCTAGAGGATGAAGCTACAACAGAATTGTCTCTAGGAGTTGAAGATAAATTTTCGTAATACCAGAAGGAAATTCCTCCAATTAAAACGACCACCACCACACCCAACCCCAACCATAGATATTTTTTCATATTTTATATTGTTAAAGTAACCAATGCTAAAATTATAGCACAAAAAAAATACCCCTAGAGCAATCGACTGTGCTCTAGGGGTATTTTTTAATAAATTAACTATTGACCACTTACTTCCCCACTCGCGTGAGTAGCATCTGAAACAGTGGCCGGAGCCTTGCAAGCTTTTGCTGAAGCTCTGAAAGCTGACCATGCAGACTGTTGACTAGACTTCCAAGCGTTCTTGGCAGACTTCACAGCTGAAGCAAAATCAGCCCAAGCTGATTTAATACCAGCCTTTACACCAACTGAAGTAGTTGCTGAATATGCCTGAGCGAGAGCAGAAGCTCTAGCGGTGTAAGCAGCAGAAATAGCTGTTCCGTGGGTCGTAATAGCAGTATCAATAGCTGCTTCACGAGTAGCTACTGCGTTACCAACACAAACTATTTTTGAAGTTGTGGATGTCGATACGACTGTAGGAGTAACACTTGGTGTTGATGTACCAGTTGACTGTGCCAATGCCACTGAAGACAAAGCC
>CAJBRS010000042.1 GCA_903958115.1 uncultured bacterium
ATTCTATGTATGTTAATTTCTTCGTTGAGCTATTTTCTAATATTAAAACAATTACTAAAAATGAACCCCAGGAAGGTGATGTTGTCACGACTATCGAGCCTACTGTCCAAAGTTTCCTGCAAGATGAACTTAAAAAAACAAATGACCAGTGGTCGTCAGACTCAACTGGTGGAGTAATTATTAATCCAAAGACCGGAGAAATATATGCAATGGCTCTTTATCCATCCTTTGATCCAAACTCTTTTCAGTCTGTTTCAAACGCTTCGGTGTTTAGAAATGACATGGTGGAAAATGTAAGAGAGATGGGTTCTATAGTCAAAGCTTTGACGATGGCTTCTGGCTTGGATAGTGGGGCAGTCACACAGCAAACTACCTATGATGACACTGGTTGCATTACTGTGAACACAAAAAAGATTTGTAATTATGATCTAAAAGCTAGAGGCGTAATTCCGATGCAGGAAGTTTTAAATCATTCCCTCAATCTCGGGGCTTCTTTTATTGCCACAAAAATGGGGAACACTCTCTTTACTCAATATCTTAAAAATTTTGGACTGGGAGAGAAGACGGGAATTGATCTACCTAACGAGGCAACTGGTCTCATCAGCAACCTTGATAGTCCTAGACAAGTGGAGCACGACACAGCTTCTTTCGGTCAAGGCATTGCCATAACACCAATGGAAACAGTTCGTGCTTTGTCTGTGTTGGCTAATGGTGGCACTTTGATCACTCCTCATGTGACAAAACAAATTAATTACAGTATAGGATATTCAAAACCATTTAATGCTCCAGAAGGGAAGAGAGTCATTTCTGAGCAAACCTCAAAGGATATCACCTCAATGCTTGTCACTGTGGTCGACAACGCTCTTCTAAATGGTAAAGCCAAAAATCCTCACTATATGGTGGCCGCTAAAACAGGTACTGCTCAAATGGCTAATCCTAATGGTGGTGGATATTACGCTGATCGTTATCTACACTCATTTTTTGGCTATTTCCCAGCGTATAATCCTCAATTTCTAGTTTTCATGTATACTATTTACCCCAAGCATGTTGACTATGCTTCGGAGACCTTAACACAGCCATTTTTAGACATTTCCAAGTTTTTAATTAATTATTACGAGATTCCTCCTGATCGATAAAATATATGAAACAAACCTTTAAAAAAATTGTCACGACTATTATCACCGCAGAAGCCAAGTTGGTACTTAAAAAGTACAAGCCTCATGTCGTCGCTATCACTGGTAGTGTAGGCAAGACTTCCACTAAAGACGCAGTCTATACAGTTTTTAGTTCGAAATTTTCCACTAGAAAAAGTGACAAAAGTTTTAATAGCGAAATAGGTATTCCACTTACGATCTTGGGCTGTCCTAATGGTTGGAATAATGCTTGGCTTTGGATCAAAAATATATTTTATGGTTTTAGTTTAATTATTTTCAAAAGAAAATATCCAGAATGGTTGGTTTTAGAAGTGGGTGCTGATCGCCCAGGTGACATAGAAAAGGTTTCAAAATGGTTGCAAAGCGACAGCGTGGTTTTTACTCGCTTTGGGGAAGTGCCGGTTCATGTAGAATATTTTAATTCCCGCGAGGAAGTAGTTTTGGAAAAAAGTTATTTAATAAATTCTCTTAAAAAAGAAGGAACTTTAATATTAAATGCAGATGATGAAGACGTGTTTAATTTGTCCGAAAAAGCTAAAACGAAGGTGATGACTTATGGTGAAAAAGAACGTGCGGATGTTGTTGCCTCTCATTACTCTGTTCTTTATACAGAAAAAAATGGTGTGACTCTGCCTTCAGGTATTGCTTTTAAAATTGATGCCATGGGTAGTAGCGCTCCTGTCACTATTGATGGGGTATTAGGGCAGGCTCACGTTTATCCTCTTCTTGGAGCAGCTACGGCGGGATTATCTCAGAACATTAATTTGGTTGAAATTACTAGTTCCTTTGCTCATCATCAGCCACCAATTGGAAGAATGAATATTATTGAAGGAAATAGAAATTCAGTCATCATTGATGATACATACAACTCTTCGCCGGTCGCTCTTAATGAAGCTTTGGAAACATTAAAATCTCTGAATAAGTCACACTACAAGATAGCTGTTCTTGGTGACATGCTTGAGCTTGGAAAATTTACTACAGAGGAACACAAGAAGGCTGGTAAAAAAGTGGCTGATATTGCAGATATTCTTGTCACTGTAGGGCTTCGTTCTCAGGGCATCTCTGAAGGGGCACTTGATGCTGGCATGAGTGAGAAGAATATTTTTCAATTTGAGAATTCTAGGGAGGCAGGAAAATTTGTTGATAGTATTCTCGAGGCGGGGGATATAGTTTTGGTAAAAGGATCACAAGGAACAAGAATGGAGAAAACTGTGGAAGAAATAATGGCCCACCCTGAAGACAGAGAAAAATTATTGGTACGGCAAGATCCAGACTGGAAGAAGAGATAAAAACAGGGCGTTCTCCTGCGGAGAACGCCCTTTAAATTTTGTATTTTGTCGCGATAGCACCAAGCGTTTTTTGCCTGATGATTTTATCGCTGTCATTTTTTTCAATTACTACCACGGGGATATCCGGGTGTTCTTGAATATGTTTTTCAGCATAAAACGAGGAACTTTTAATTTGGAGTTGGACGCGCTTTCCATCTCTAAAGCAAAATATTGCGTCTACAGCTTGGTAGAGATCTTCGGTAATGGTGGCTGGCAATATCTCCTTTAACCATGGAGGATAATGTCCTTTGTATGACCAGGCACGGAAGAACCTGTTTTCTGTATCACGACCTCTTTTTTCGCTTTTGGTATTTGCCACTGGGCGAGTCATTCCTCTTTGAATCTCGGAGAGAATTCTTTCTATGCGACTTTCCTTGGCTGAGGATATTATTAATCCAGCCCTTTTTTCCTCTGGTGTTTTACGGTGCATTTTTACCTCCTTTCTAATTGGTGGTTTTGGTTCTAGGGGAAAAATACCATATTATTACTCCAAGCGCTATACTATTGGAACTTATGCTAATTCACGTAAAAATACAGCCAGATTCAAGAAAGGAGGAGATTGAGGAGAAGACAGAGACTTCTTTGATCGTGTCTGTAAAAGCTCCGGCAGAAAATAATGAGGCCAATAGGGCAATGATCGGACTTTTAGCCAGACATTTTAAATGTGATCCTGGACGAATAAGAATTATTACTGGTCATCATACCAGAAGTAAAATTATAGAGATTTTGTCTTTTTCAGAAAAATGATATTATGGCAGAGCCAATTATTTATATGGCCCTATCGTCTAACGGCTAGGACGAAGCCTTCTCAAGGCTTAAATCAGAGTTCGATTCTCTGTAGGGTCACATTGACATCTTTCGTTTTTAAATATAGTTTACAGTTAGATTTTAATTCCGAATAGGAGGTTATTATTATGATCTTTCAAAAAGGAAGTACGCGTTTTGTTGTCGCCTTCCCGCTGCTAGGTTTTTCATTGAAATTCCC
>CAJBRS010000043.1 GCA_903958115.1 uncultured bacterium
AACAACAACGACGTTGGGCTTGGGGATCAGAGAACCTTCCTTATATCTTCTTTAATTTTGTTAAAAATAAAAAGATATCACTTTGGCAAAAAATTAAAGTTTTGTTTGTTCAGATCGAAGGATATTGGTCTCTTTCTACAAACCCTCTTTTGATCTTCTTGCTTGGATGGTTGCCGGTGGTGATAGGGGGGACGCGTTTTAATAGGACAGTTCTTTCCTATAACCTGCCATTCATCACTCGAGACTTAATGATCTTAGCTATGATGGGTTTGATTCTGTCAGCCATCATCGCTATAAGCTTCCTTCCTCCAATGCCTCCTCATTATCGTCGTAGACACAAGCTTTTCATGGTAGCTCAATGGGTTTTTGTCCCATTCACTATCGTGATCTTCGGTGCAATTCCTGGCCTAGATGCTCAGACCCGTCTAATGACCGGAAAATACATGGGTTTCTGGGTAACACCTAAGTATCAAAAGGATCAGAAGGGCATGATATAATCATAAGCATCTATGATTGAGCCACTGTCACGCACAAAACGTTTTATCTACCTAGTAGTGTTTATTATTTTATTTCTGATCCTGATTCCTGTCGTGGTTTTATACTCAACAGGTTATACGATTTCTAGTAATTTTACTTTGGAAAAAACTGGTGGTGTCTATGTGTATTCTACCGAACCAAATGTATCTATCTTTATAAATGGTAAGTTGGAACGCCAAACAAATTCTTTTCAAAAAGGATTTTTTGCTTCTGATCTAACTCCTAAACAGTATGTGATAAAAGTCCAAAAAGATAAGTTTTCTGATTGGAACAAGACCATTATCGTTTTGCCCCAGCAGGTATCTGAAGCTTATCCTTTCCTGATTCCTAATCAGGTAGATATGGCCACCATAACTCCAAGAATTGCTGATTCGTCTGGTGTGACAACCACCAATCCTGTTTATACCGCTATCGCTACTTTGTTTGATCCTCTTAAAATAGTTACAACTCATATTTCTACCAGTACCATTGCTACAACTAGCCCTGAGGCCTTGGCTGTTCCTCATCAGAAAGTAAAAGTTTGGAAGGAAAAGGATTCAATTTTTGCAGAGTGGACAGGTGATCCATCTGATACGCCATTTTATTTTTGTAGCCAGCCAGTTTTATTAAAGACAGGGGATCAGGCCACATCAACTTGTTCCACGAAGATTCTTGTTTACAAGGCAGCTAATCTAGGAACGGTGGATTTTTATCCTGGGCGTAATGATGTTATTCTATTTGGTACCAAGGACGGCATCTATGTAACCGAACTTGATATGAGACCCAACCAAAACATTGTGACTTTACTTTCTGGTCAGGGTTATGATTTTAGAGTCAGTGATGGGGAACAAGTATTTATTAAAACTAGCAAGGGATATTTTCAAGCCTCTCTATAATGAATCAGGAAAATAAAGGGCATTTACACCCATTAACGTTAATTATTAGTGATGTCAGCCGTATTTTTAGCGAGCTTGGTTTTGATATTGCTATTGGTCCAGAAATCGAAACCGAATATAACAACTTCGATGCTTTAAATGTTGCCAAAGATCATCCTGCAAGGGACATGCAAGACACCTTCTGGCTTTCCAAAGAGAATGGTCTACTTTTACGTACTCATATCAGTGCACTTCAAGTTCCTTACATGAAAAAGAATGGTGCCCCTCTTAAGATGATTTCTTCAGGAAAGGTATATCGAAATGAGGCTACTGACGCTACTCATGAAGCGCACTATCATTACACTGAAGGGTTGGTGGTTGGTAAAGATATTTCTTTAGCTGATTTGAAGGGAACTCTCAATTTATTTTTTAATAAGCTTTTTGGGAAAGATGTTGAGATTAGATTTCGTCCAAGCTTTTTCCCATTCGTCGAGCCTGGTGTAGAGATAGATATTTCTTGTTTTAAGTGTGATAAAAAAGGATGTAATGTTTGCAAACAGTCTGGCTGGATTGAAGTGATGGGGGCAGGGGTTGTTCATCCGAGCGTTCTTGAGCACGGCGGTATTAATCCCAACGACTGGACGGGCATAGCTTTTGGTACGGGTATCGACAGATTGGCGATGCTGAAATACGGCATTGACGATATCAGACTTTTTTATTCAGGAGACCTTCGTCTGACTAACCAATTTTAATTTATGAAAGTATCTTATAAATGGCTTCAAGAATATATTAATGATAAGTTGCCAGAGGCTTCTAAAATAGCCGATCCTTTAACATTCCATTCTTTTCAAACGGAGGGGATCGAGGATGTAAATGGAGAGACTGTTTTAGACTTTGATATTCTTCCGCATCGTGCACACGATTGTCTTTGTCATTATGGTATAGCCAAAGAGATTGCTTTGGTTTTTTGTTTGAGTCTAAAAGCAAAAAATGCCATTCCTGCTTATCCTGTTTCAAAGGAATTAGAAATAGAAATTGAAGACCCTAAGGCTTGTCGTCGATATGTTGGAGCTTTAGTTAGTGGTGTTAAAGTCGGTCCATCTCCAGAGTGGCTTAAGAAAAGTTTGGAAGCTGTTGGTCAAAGATCCATAAACAACATCGTCGATGCAACAAACTATGTGATGCTTTCGGTTGGTCAACCTATGCACGCTTTTGATACTGATAAGTTATTGCGAGATAGTAATAATCCAAAAGTGATCAAGATTGCAGTCCGAAAAATTAAAGAAGATGAGAAGGTCGTGGCCCTCGACGGAAAAGAATATAACTTAAAAGAGGGTACCTTGGTCATTGCTGATGCGAATGCGAAGAGCGAGGTGGAGGGTACTTTAGCTATTGCTGGGATAAAGGGTGGTGCAGCTGCGGCGATTAGTGAAAATACTAAGAATATTTTACTTGAGTCTGCAAATTTTGATCCTGTATTGATTCGAAAAACTGCCCGAGGTCTTAATTTGCAAACCGATGCTTCTAAAAGGTTTGAAAATGAGATTACTCCAGAATTAGCCTTGGAGGGAATGAACGATCTGATTAATCTTATCAAGGAGGTAGCTGGTGGTGAGCTTGAAGGTGTGGTGGACAATTATTCTCGACCAGTCAAGAAATACAAAGTTGGTGTTTCTCTACGGGAATTAAATTCTATTTTAGGCACTGAACTAAAGGCACAAGAGGTAGAAGATATTATCAAACGTTTCGGTTGGGATCATGAGTGTGTTACTCCTTCTGAATCTGTCCCAAGTAAAGCCAAAGAGTTGATTGGTAAGCCTTACAAGTGGGGGGCCAGTGTTTTGAACGATGCTCCTGATACTTTTGATTGCTCTTCACTTACTGCATATTTATACAAAGAAGCCGGTGTTCGTATTCCTCGTGTTGCTGTAGATCAGTATTTATTTAGTCAGAAAATTTCTAAAGAAGAATTAGTTTCTGGTGATTTGATTTTTTCAAAGACAAACAGACAGATTCGAAAGCCAGATGAGTCCTCGATAGAATTCATGCCTGGTACAGCTGTGTCTGGTGGAGTGAGTCATGTCGGTGTCTATGTTGGAGATGGGAAAATTATACATGCTGCTGACCCAGAGGGAGTGATTGAAGAAGACCTTGCTACCAGCAGTCGATTTCAGGAAATTATTGGGTATGGAAGAATGGCTGTGATAAACGAGAAGCGCTGGTGTATGGAGATCCCATTCGAACGCATAGATGTTCGCATTAAAGAAGATCTTGCCGAAGAAATTGGGCGTATTTATGGCTATGATCTTATAAAGGGTTCTCTCCCAGAAATTTCAAAAGATAAAGTTGTAAATAAAAATTTCTATTACGAACAGCTTGTTCGAAAAAATCTCAGCGATCTCGGTTTCTCAGAAGTTTACACTTACAGTTTCACTGATAGCGGGGAAGTGGCAGTAGCAAATCCTTTGGCGTCAGATAAGGGATTTTTAAGAACAAATCTTTCTGACGCGATGAAGAAATCTCTAGAACTCAATTTGAGAAATATTGATCTTCTTGGTTTAAAGCAAATTAAAATTTTTGAACTTGGAAGGATTTTTAAAAAAGACCAAGAGGGAAACGAACACACTTCACTTTGTATTGGTGTTGCTAGTCCCAAAGGTGGTAACAAGTCTGTTGATGATATAAAAAAGATTGGCGAGTCTGTTTTGGAAAAACTTGGTTCGAGTAAGGGTGTGTCTTTTGAAATCAATGATTCTGCAGATGTTCTAGAAATAAATTTTGATAAATTGGTGGAAAATCTTCCTGGTATTGATTCTTTTATCGGGGGAGAAGTTTATCCTTCTATTACTTCTGATGATTCGGTTAAGTACAAGCAAATATCAGCATATCCTTTTATGGTTCGAGATATTGCCGTATTTGTCCCCGGAGATCAATCAAAAGAAAAAGAGACTTTAGTTTTAGAAGTTATTAAAAAAGATGCAACAGAACTTGCCGTAAGGATAGGTTTATTTGATGTGTTTACTAAAACATTTAAAGACACCGGTGAGGTAAAAACTTCGTATGCTTTCCGTCTAATCTTTCAGTCTGACAGCCGTACTCTAACGGACGAGGAGGTTAACGCGATTATGCAAAAAATCTCCAGTGCGATGCAAACTAACGCTGGTTGGCAGGTGAGGTAGTCTGTGTATTTCGTATCAATTTATCTCTCAAGTCAATAGTGAGAAGATGGCTTAAAGCTGGTATAATTTAGGAATAAATGGCAAAAGAAGCAAAAGAAAAAGAGGTTAAAAAGGCTCATTATGATGCCCAAGATATTACTGTCTTGGAGGGTCTTGAGCCTGTCCGCCGACGTCCTGGAATGTACATTGGTACAACGGGTCCTGATGGTCTACATCATCTTATTACTGAGATTTTTGATAACTCCAGAGACGAAGCTATGGGTGGTTTTGCTAATGATATTGAAGTAGCACTTCTTCCTGGTAATTATGTCCGTGTTGTTGATAATGGCCGAGGTATCCCTGTGGACATTCACAAGCAAACAAAGGTTTCGGCTCTTGAAACAATTATGACCACACTTCACGCTGGAGGAAAATTCGGCGGTGAAGGATATAAGGTGTCTGGAGGTCTACACGGAGTGGGAGCATCAGTAGTTAATGCTCTTTCTATTTATACAAAAGTAACCGTCCATAAGGACGGCGGAGTTTATACTCAGGAATATTCTCAGGGAAAGAAGAAGGCTGCTGTAAAGAAAATTGCGTCGACTAAAGAACATGGAACAATCGTCTTGTTCCAACCGGACATTGAGATTTTTAAAGATATCAATTTTGATTGGAATCGTGTTGCCCCTCATATGCGGGAACAGGCTTACTTGGTGCCAGGTCTAAAGATTTCCGTAATTGACGCGCGTGGTGTTGAGGATAAGATCGACACTGATAAGTGTTTTTATCTTCGTGAGCTTGGTATCGAAGCGCCATCTCAGACGTTTTATTTCCAAGGGGGTCTCGTCTCTTTGATCAAGTTTACCAATCAAACACAGAAGCCAATTCATAAAAATATCTTCTTCGTTGAAAAGAAGGTAGAGGGAGTTGAGTCTGTTGAGGTTTCTCTTCAGTATGTGGATGACATCTCTGCTCGTATGATGGCCTTTGCCAACAATATTCGTACACCTGAAGGTGGTACTCATGTTACTGGTTTTAAAACGGCTCTTACTCGTACTCTTAATGCTTACGGACGAAAGAATAATTTAATCAAAGAATCAGAGGACAATTTTACAGGTGAGGATGTTCTTGAGGGTCTTACCTCCGTTGTTTCTGTTAAGCTTCGAGAGATTCAATTTGAAGGACAGACAAAGGCCAAGCTTGGAAGCGTTGAAGCTCAGAGTGCTGTCAACACTGTTTTTGGTGAAGCATTCGCCGCTTTCTTGGAAGAAAATCCAGATGATGCTCGAGCCATAATAAATAAAGTGGTATTGGCTCTTAAGGCTCGTAAGGCTGCTAAAGCAGCTAAAGACTCAGTACTTCGAAAAGGAGCTCTTGAGGGTATGACACTTCCTGGTAAGCTTGCTGATTGTCAGTCAAAGAGCGCTGAAGAGTCTGAACTATTTATTGTGGAGGGAGATTCTGCCGGAGGTACAGCTAAGACTGGGCGTGATCGTCGTACTCAGGCTATCTTGCCACTTCGAGGAAAAATTTTGAATATTGAAAGAGCTCGACTAGATAAGATGCTCGCTTCTGAACAAATCAAAAATATTGTTATTGCTCTTGGTACTGCTATTGGTGATACCTTTGATTTAGAAAAGTTGCGCTACCATAAAATTATTATTGCTACTGATGCCGACGTTGATGGATCTCACATTCGTACTCTTCTTTTGACTTTGTTCTATCGATACTTCCGTCCACTTGTTGATGGTGGATTTATCTATATCGCTCAGCCTCCACTATATAAAGTAAAGCGTGGTAAGGAAGTAATGTATTTTTACGCTGAAGAAGAAAAAAATGATTACTTAAAGAAAGAAAAGATTAACTTAGAAGAAGTCGAAGAGTCAGAAGAAGGAGAATCTGAAGAAGAAGGTGATGAGAATGAAGCAAAATCTGATAAAAAACCTAAGTCCGCAAAAATACACATCCAGCGATATAAAGGTCTTGGAGAAATGAATGCTGATGAGCTTGGTGAAACCACCATGGACCCTAAGAAGCGCATCTTGAAGCAGGTGACTGTTGATGATGCTCAGGAAGCTGATAAGGTAATTGATATTTTGATGGGTACAGATGTGCCTGCTCGCAAATCTTTCATACAATCAAACGCTAAAATGGCCAGTCTCGATATCTAGCTTCTCTAGACAAATTTGTTGAAGAGTATCCACTTTTTTAAATTGCCATTAACTCAAAAGGTTAGTACAATTAACGTTAATGAATACCAAATCTAAGGAGGTTCTTTTGTCAGTTGTTGTATTAATAATAATTTTATTAGCGGGTTGTCTCTTATTTTCTCTTAGGAAGAGTAACCCACCATTTTCTCAAACAGTAGAAGGTGCTCAGGTAGTCAATGATTTTAATTCCAACAATTTCGATCAAGCTATTTCGACGTTGCAATCTTACCTACAAGAAAATCCCGGCGAAGAATCAGCTCAGTTGCTCCTCGCATCTTCTTATGTTCAAAAAGGAAGCTTGGAATTTCAAGAAAAAGATAATGGTCAAAAGGCTTTGGATATCGTAAACGCTGTTATCGCCAAAGATCCGAAGAATGTTGAGGCTTATAGAATTAAAGGCTATGCCTATGAAATAATGCAAGACTATCCAAATGCATTTGCTGCTTATAATCAAGCGCTATCAATTGATCCAAAGAACGCTGCTGTTTTGAGCAACAGAGGTCATGCCTATAGTTTGGTTGGTCAAAATGATAATGCTGGGAAAGATTATGAAAGTGCCTTAGCCATTGATCCTAATCTTGATGATGCATTGTTAAATTTGGGAAGATTAGATGTTACAGAAAATAAAATTGCCGATGGTGAAGCCTATTTAAAGAAGGTTGTCGACACAACATCAAACATGAGATTGAAAGCGAGCGCTTTGCAAATTATCGGCGTGGCAGAGATTTCCTTAAGTAATTTCAAAGAAGCTAAGGGTTATTTGGATGAGGCGATTGCGGCTGATCCAAACTTGGCTTCTGCTTATGTAGAGAGAGCAAGGGCGATTTACTTTCTTTTGCCTAAGACTTCTACTAAAGACGATTTCACAATGGGTGTAAATTACATTCTAGATAATGTACAGACGGCTAGTTCTATTGATCCAAGTTTAACCAGTTCTTATTTACTTGGAGCAAATGTTTTCGAAATGCTTGGAGACAAAAAACAGGCTCTGAACTTTTTTAACGAGGCTCTTTCTGTGGTAAGTCAGGATATTAGTTTGAGTTCCACTGACAAAGATTCTACGATAGTTGAAATTAATACGAAAATTAAAACTCTTAACTAAACTAATATGAAAATAAATCTTAAAAAGGTAATTATTTTAGGGGTCCTGGTTATTGCGGCAACGTTTGTCTCTTCCACCCAAACTTTTGCAGCATCAAGCAGTAATACTTTGAGCACTATTAGTTCTTCAGACTGGAAAGCTCTTCTGACTGGGGCTGGTACAAATGTTAGTAAGTATGCCATCAAGAGTGGTACTACTGCTATACCAAAAGGTTTCAAGCTACAATCTGGCTCAGGAACATACAACATTAATGGGTTAAGTGTCACCGTCAACCTTTATTGTAATGATAATTGTAATGGGCATAGGTCATATATTCAAAAAGACGCAGCCGCCTTTGCGCAGGCTCAGTTCGTCGGTGTCGGGACTCTTGAGCCAAAGCCGGATTGTAGTAATAGTTTCTATTTGATTACTGTTAATTGTCCTGCTGGCCAAGTAATAAATTCCACAAAAACCAAATGTGTGGATGCTGGCACGATCACTACAACTACCACAACTACCACGACCAACACAGGAGGGGGTTGTCCTTCTGGTCAATCACTAGATCCTACTACTAACAAATGCGTCGGTGGTAATAGTGCTTGTGCTAATGGAGCCATAGATGCTGGAACATGTACAAATTGTCCAACAGGAGAAAAACTTAATGGTAGCAATTTTGTGTTTGTAGTAATG
>CAJBRS010000044.1 GCA_903958115.1 uncultured bacterium
GCAGGAAATTGAGAGTGTAGTTCTTTTTTATCAAACATATCATTTAAACCAACACTTCTTCGATGACAGATTTTACTTCGGCACCATCAGCCTTGTCTTTAAGTTCTTTCATAACAGCTCCCATAAAGATTCCCATCTTAGATTTGTCGGTAACACCAAGCTCGGCTTTTTTAGCCTCGACTACTTTTTTGATATCTTCTCGGCCCATCATTTGTGGTAGGTATGTTTCCAGGATAGCTAGTTCTGTCTTTTCTGATTCAGCTAGATCGGCGCGGCCACCTTTTTCAAATTGTTCAATGGAATCTTTTCTTTGCTTTACAGCTCGACGGATAACGGCTAAACAGTCGGAATCCGCTAGAGTTTCTTGAGGGGGTCTCTTTTGAGCTACTAATTCGTTAGTAAAAGCGGCTGATAAACCGCGGAGGACGCTTAAGCGAACAGCGTCTTTAGCCAACATAGCTTCTTTAATTTGTGATTTTATTTTGTCTTGCATGTTAATAGTATACAGTATGAAGTATGGAGTATGAAGGGTTTGACGAAACTATGGGGGAGTGTTAATTTACGCTTGAAATCCTAACTCTTTGAAAGGAGAACTATATGGGAGATGAATTTAAGCCGATAGTTATCATTGTTGAAAATCAGCGTTTAGGAGGAGGAGATTATATTGAAAATGGATATATAACCTCCAATCTTTCTGCTTGTATCAGGCGTTTGCTTGATTACGATGTTCTGCTGTTTCGTGGTTCGTGGTGTATCCAAGAAAAGAAAATCTGGAAAATCATTGAATCGTTTTGCAAGGCCGGTCTTGTAAGTGGTGTTTTTGTACAGCCAAGATCCTGTATCGAAGAAGGAGATGATGTCGAAAAGCTTTACAACCTTTTTCGATCCAGGGGTTTTTACATTCCTTTTTTGGTTCACAGTGTTTGGGGGCTAGAAAAGCCAATCGTCGGTCACCCAGAGGATCACAATTTCATCATGGAGCTTGATGATCTGGAAATTTTTCGACGTCTGGAGCAGGTGAGGCAGGACTTTTCTGGTGAAAAGTTAGCCATAAAGAGTAGGCTTCAGCAATTTTGGATGTATCGGAGTCTATTCGAAACTACTTTAGTTGAAAGCGTTATGCCTTGCTCGGATATTGGGAATTACGCCAATGTTAGGCTCGGTTCTGCCGGAGTTAACCGCTTTGAAAGAGAAGCAGAAATAATTCGATCTTTGGATGAAGCTGGAAGAAAGAAATTTCAGGATGAAGTTTATAGAGCAGAGGGGCTTATGAGAAATGATTCTGGGCCAGGTCTTCTGGTTGTTAGGGGTGGTGCTGGTATGGGACCAAACTGTGCCTGTTTCTCAGCTAATTCTTGGACTAGGGATATTATCTTGACCCAAAAGGGACAATGTCATGGTTTGTCAAAATTAAAGATGAGGTTTCTCGTTGAAGCCATGGCAGAGTTCAGAAAAGAATTAGGTCATCAGGAATTCTCCATAGAGCCTATTGGAGGCTACATCTTTCACAAAGTCGGAAATTTCAAGACACCTATCTTGCAATTTAGTTGGCATCGAGGAGAGTATGATGATCCTGAAATAATAGCTGTTGGTAAGTTTGTCTTCTCTATCAAGCTCGCTTTTCCAATCGATAGAGAGTTCAAACTAATCGAATAAGTTCACAAAAACATTAACACGCCGAGATGCAGCACGACATCTCGGCGGTTTTTTTATTGATATTTTATACCTTCATACACCCCTTCATACTTAATACTTCATACTATATACTAGTATCATATGTCATCAGAAATAATTCTAATATTGATTGTTGTTGTGGTAGTGAACGCCATTTTATTCTGGCTATTTTCTCGTAAGATGTCAGCGACGCCAGATACCTCTGCTAATGATGGGAGCTTGAAGCTTTTGCTTCAACAGATGAATGAACTTTCTCGTACTGTGGATTCTAAAATAGGGGAGTCGGCTAAGGAAATGAATGAATCAGTACGACATCAATTTACTGAGTCTCAAAAACTTATCAGAGACATTACTAATGAATTAGCTCAAGTGAAAGAGACTGGGAAGCAGGTGATGGGTTTTGCCGATCAACTTCAAAGTCTTCAGGATATTTTGAAAAATCCAAAACAGCGTGGAATTTTAGGAGAATACTATCTGGAAACTTTACTGAAAAATGTTTTGCCTCCTGGTAGCTATCAGATGCAGTATCCATTTCCAGATGGCACTATTGTGGACGCTGTTGTTTTTGTAAAAGACAAAATCATTCCTGTTGATTCAAAGTTTTCGTTAGAAAATTATAATCGTGTCGTAGAAGAGAAAAATCCAGCAGAACGAGAAAAGCTCGAGAAGGTGTTCGTTAATGATTTGAAGACTCGTATTTCTGAGACAGCCAAGTATGTTCAGCCGTCTCAAAATACCCTAGACTTCGCCTTCATGTTCATTCCTCATGAAGCAATTTATTACGATTTGTTGACCAATAAGATTGGTACTTCTAAGGAAGAACCAGAAAGCCTGATACAGAGGGCTGCTTCAAAGTATAAGGTCATTATAGTGTCCCCAACGTCCTTCTTGGCCTATCTCCAGACCGTTTTACAGGGCCTAAAAGCCCTTCAAATTGAAGAGTCGGTCAAAGATGTCATTAAGCGCGTAGAGGAGCTTGGTAAGCACGTTAAGAGCTATGAGGAGTATCATTTAAAGCTGGGCAAGTCTCTGGAAACTACGGTAAACCACTTCAACGCCTCGAATAAGGAATTAAAGAAGTTGGATAAGGACGTACTCCGCGTCGCCGGCGTCGCCCCAGGAATCGAAGCTTTGGTTTTAGAGCGTCCAATGGCTCAAGATGAATGAGTCTTGCATTTTTCTTAGCTTTTCGGTAATATACGGGGACTATGGAATTTGCAGTAATACAAACAGGCGGTAAGCAATATAAGGTCCAAGTGGGCGATACTATTAAGATTGAAAAGCTTGATGGTGACCACAAAAAGGGCGATAAGATCACTTTTGATAAAGTGCTTATGGTAGATGATGGTCAAGATACAACCATTGGTACACCATACATCAAGGGTGCTACTGTTGTGGCTACTTTTGAAGAAGCTGGAAAAAACAAGACAATTGACGTCATCAAATACAAACAAAAGAGCCGATATTTCAAGAAAAACGGCCATCGACAACCTTACTACAAAGTAACCATCTCAGCTCTAAAATAATTAAAAAAAATCCCCGTAAGGGGATTTTTTTTAATGTCTATTCATCAGCGCGTTTTTTATAGTTTCACTATCTGAGTATTCGAGTTCTGTGCCGGTCGAAAGTCCTCTTCCGAGTAAGCTAATTTTAATTTTATATTTCTCTACTAACGGCCGAAGCATTGAGGTAACATATTCTTCAGTATTTTCACCTTCAGGGTTTAAACTCATTGCAAGAATAATTTCTTTCAGGCCTTCTTTTTCGGCACGTCTTTCAATTGTGTTTCTAAGATCTTTTGCTCTGATGCGATTTTCTGGATCTTTGTCTAATATCGGTACTGTACCTCCAAGAATGAAATATAGCCCATTGTAAAAATGACTTCGTTCTACTGTTTCGAAATCAACATCTTTTGAGACGATCAGTATTGAGGTCTTATCTCTATCAGGGTTTCGACATATTAAACACAGATTGCTTCTTGATGCATCTTCAGGAAAAAACCTGAAACAAGATGAACAGAGTCTGATTTCCTGTTTCAGGTTTTTGACAGTTTCTGCGAAGTCGTTGAGATAGCTGTTGGGACGTGTAAGTAAATAAAAAGCAAATCGCTTTGCTTGTCGTGGTCCTATGCCCGGGAATTCTCGGAACATTTCAGTCAGTTTTTTGATAGAGTCCATTAGAGGAGAAAATTAAAGATTAGAAAGCATCGATAGATGAATTAGAGGCAGCTCCACCAAAATCACTATGATCAATACTCAAAAATGTTGATTTTTTATCATCGAAATACAATTCGATTTTACCGGTCGGACCATTTCGATGTTTTTCGATTAAGATTTCTGCAATATTTGGTCGGTCGGAATTTTCCTTGTACTTATCCTCGCGGTGAATAAACATAACAACATCGGCGTCCTGTTCGATGGATCCAGAATCTCGAAGGTCTGATAGGCGAGGACGGCCACCACGCTGTTCTACGGCACGAGAAAGCTGGGATAGAGCGATAACTGGGACATCAAGCTCTCGGGCCAAGTTTTTAAGTGAGCGTGAGATCTCTGTTACTTGTTGGACGACGTTATCGGAATTGCGTGACTGTGTAGGGACCATGAGCTGTAAGTAGTCGACAATGATCAAGCCTAGACCTTTTTCTGCCTTTAGGCGTCTTGCCACAGCGCGCATCTTTAAGATGTTGTTGCCCGGCTGGTCGTCGACGAAGATCGGAGCAGTAGATAATTTCTCAAGAGAGTCTCGGATCTTGTCGAAATCTGATTCAAGAGTAAGTTGACCGGTGCGAAGTTTCCATGCATCGACATGGGCTTCAGCAGCCATCATTCTATCAATGAGCTGAGCGGATGCCATTTCCAAAGAGAATATGCCTACAGGAATATTATGAATGATGGCTGCTTGGCGGGCAATATCCAAGGCTAGGGAAGTTTTTCCCATTGATGGTCGAGCGGCTAAAATGATTAAATCTGAATTTTGGAAACCAGAAAGTTTATTGTCTAAGTCTTTAAAACCAGATGGTACACCACGGAGCTCCCCCTTATTTTTGTGTAATTTCTCAATTCTATCCCAAGCCTCGCTAAGGTTGTCTTTGATTTCAGTAAATTTATGGACTCCTGAAAAGTTGGTCACTTCAAAAATTCTTTTTTCTGCTTTGTCTAATATTTCCTCTAGTTCTTCGGCTTCTCCATAACCAAGAGAAGAAATAAAATCAGAGGCCTCAATAAGATTTCGGAGCATCTGCTTTTTTTGAACTATTTCGGCGTAGTGAATTAGGTTTGCAGAAGAGGGAACTATGTTGATGAGTTCTGTAAGGTACGCAGAACCACCAATTTGTTCTAGCTGATTTTTTTCTGAAAGTCTGGCCGAAAGAGATAGTAGATCTATGGGATTACTTTTTGTAAATAGATCCATCATTCCCGAATATATGATGCGGTGTTTTTCCGCATAGAATGAATCAGATTTAATGATATCAGTGATATCGTGCATTGACCCTGGTCGCAACATGATAGACCCGAGCAAAGCTTTTTCAGATTCTATGTTTTGAGGAGGAATACGAAGAGGACTTTTAACAGGAGTCTTGAATTTTTGGTAGCTAGTGGTTGTCATTGATCCAAGTATAACAAATGGATCTTATGAAGAAAGTATGAAAAAAGAATAAAATGTGTTTAAAGTGGGGACAGTGTAAAACCCCCAGATTTATCCTCAATTTTCCACCCTAGATCGGCTATTTTTTGTCGTAGAGCATCAGATTCTGCCCAATTGCTATTTTTGCGTGCTTCTTCGCGAGTTTCCGCCAGGATCCTGACTTCTTCTGGAGCTTCTGCTACTTGAGTCTTTATTTGATTGGCTAAGTCTAGGCCTAATACCTTATCGATCTCCAAAATGGTGGATTTTTTGTCAGCATCGGAAGTTGAGTTATCTTTTAGAATATCCCAGACTATTGCTAATGCTTTAGAAGTATTAAGATCGTCACTCATAGCTTCTTCAAATTTTTCAAGATAATCTTTATTTATTTCTCCAATTTCTTCTATTGCCGATAGTGCGCGAGATAACCTTTTTAAGGCCTGCTCTGACGAGGCTAGTGTTTCCCAAGTAAAATTAATCAGAGTTCTATAGTTTGCATTTAAAAGCCAGTATCGGTAGCTAAGTGGTGTAAGACCTTTTGAAGAAACTTCTTCGATGGTAATAAAATTACCTGCCGATTTTGCCATCTTAGAATTATCGATTAATACATGTCCATTGTGTAGGAAATAATTGGCTAGCGGTTTCCCGTCGCACGCTCCTTCGGATTGAGCAATCTCGTTGGTGTGATGGGGGAAAACAAGATCAATTCCTCCAGTGTGTATATCAAATGGTTGGCCGAGGTATTTTACTGACATAGCTGAACATTCTATGTGCCAACCTGGTCTACCTTTGCCAATTTCTGTATCCCAAAATACCTCACCATCTTCTGGAGTCCAAAACTTCCACAGCGCAAAATCTTGAGGATTTTCTTTGTCATATTCATCATTAGCAATTCTTTCCTCCGACTTTGTATTGTCGATATGAAGGCCGGCTAGGGCACCATAATTTTTTGATTTAGATATGGAAAAATAAATTCCGTCTTTTGCTTTATAGGCCAGTCCATTTTTTAATAGGTCCTGGATTATTTTTAGCATCTCATCGATGTTTTCGGTGGCTCTTGGGGAGTAAGTTGCTTCTTCTATGTTTAATTTTTTTAAATCATCAAAAAATAATTGTGCATATTTTCCGGTGAATTCTTTCAGTGATATGTTTTCTTGCTGACTTTTTTTGATGGTTTTGTCGTCTACATCCGTGATATTTCTAACTAAAGTCACTTCATATCCCTGCCAAGTTAAAAATCTTTTTAAAATATCTGCAAAAAAATATGATCGGAGATTACCTATATGAACTTGGTTGTAGACAGTTGGCCCACAAGAGTAGATACCAACTTTTCCGTCTGTAACAGGTTTAAAAAGCTCTTTCTTTCCGGTAAGCGTGTTATGAAGATATATGTCTTTTATAGCCATTTTTTCCACTTAAATAGAGCGAACGTCAGAATGCCGACAGCTGCCATGATCGAAATGACTTGGTAGAAACCATTAGGACTGTCTTGTAGGGGTGTATATGACAGTCTCATACTGAAAATCGAAGCGATGAAAGAAAGCGGTAGGAATATGAAGGCGATAATCGTAAATGTCTTCATTACCTCGTTTTGTTTTGTGGAGAGTAGAGAGTCATTTGTGCGGCGAAGCTCCTCAAGAAAATCTTTAATGTTTTGGGTAGCATTTTGAACTTTATAAAACTCTCCAATGATGTCTCGTAGATAGTAATCAAATTCTTCGCCAAAGAATTTTTTGCCAGCGTTTTCAAAAGAAGTGAGCACCTCTAGGTGTAAGTTCAGGGCTTCTTTAAAGAAAAGTATGTCACGGTTTATTTCTGATAGTTTGAAGACCATTTGTTTTTCTTCGCCATGGAAGACTTTCTTTTCTGCTGATAGAAGGGTGGAACGAGCGTATTCTAGGTCTTCTAGTAGATGATGATAAATATTTTTAATCATGTAGTAAAAGATGAAGCCTGCATGATCACCAATAGGGCTTCGATCTAATATGGAATTAACCTCGAACATTTTACTGAACAGAGAAAGCTGTTCAATGTGATCATAATGGGCTGTAATGATGAAGTTTTTTCCAATAACAAAATCAATTTCTTGACTATCTTCTGGATCAATACCATCATTTTTCTTGAAGGAGGGGAATCGAAGAATCAGGTAAAGATGATTTGGATACACATCTACCTTAGGCTTCATATTTGGTACTAGTAATTCTTCAGCCACAAGAGGGGCAATTCCGTGTTCGTCGACTAGCTTGCGAATTTCTTCTGACGTTGGAGATTCAACGTCTATCCAAGTTAGTTTTCTAAATTTGTATTTATTTATCATGTTATTGAATAGTATATAGTATTTGGTATTAGGTATGAAGGGATAAGTTTTCCCCTTCGTACTTCATGCTTCATACGCTATACTATCCTAATGCAAAAGATTTTTAATTTTCTAAAAAGTAATTGGTTGAAGATAGTCGGCGGGTTAATTGTTGTGGGTATTATTGGTGGAGTCTTTTGGGGAGGATATGTACTAGGTAATAAATCAGCCAATGGAGGAATACTTAGAATTACTGAATTATCAAACAAAGAAGTCGGCATGGCTTCAAGTACTGATTTTGCTCTTTTCTGGCAAGTTTGGAATACTTTGAATGATAAATATGTTGCTACCCATGGCACCTCAACTATTGTTACAAGCCAGGACCGTGTTTATGGTGCTATTAAAGGAATGGTAGCCGCTTTGGGTGATCCTTATACTGTTTTCTTTCCTCCAAGTGATGCAGCCTTATTCAAGAGCGAAATATCAGGCAATTTCCAAGGTATCGGTCTAGAAATTGGAGTCAAACAGGGCAATATTGTGGCCGTATCTCCTTTAAAGGGAAGTCCTGCTGAGAAAGCTGGTATTTTACCTAAAGACATCATTGTTAAGATTGATGGTGTTTCGACAGATGGAATAAGTACTGATGAAGCTGTTAAGTTGATTCGTGGTGCTAAAGGGACATCAGTGACCCTCACACTCTTCCGAGATTCTAAAAAAGAGCCTTTTGATGTGAAAGTTGTTAGAGATACTATCAATGTTCCAACATTAGATACAAAAGCCCGAAATGACGGCGTCTTCGTCATTAGTCTTTACAGTTTTTCGGAAAATTCTCCCGACCTTTTCCGAAGCGCATTAAAACAATTTGTTCAGTCTGGTGATTCAAAATTAGTTTTGGATTTAAGGGGAAATCCTGGAGGATATTTGGAAGCCGCTGTAGATATGGCTAGCTGGTTCTTGCCAGCCGATAAGGTAATCGTTTCAGAAGATTATGGCGGAGGTAAAGCACCAGATGTTTATAAGAGCAAGGGCTACAATATTTTCAACAACAATTTGAAGATGGTCATTTTGGTTGATCAGGGCACAGCTTCAGCTGCCGAGATTCTTTCTGGAGCTTTAAGTGAACAGGGTATTGCTAAGTTGGTTGGTCAAAAGACTTTTGGAAAGGGTTCCGTACAAGAACTTCTACCTTTACCCAATGACGCTTCTTTGAAAGTTACTGTGGCAAGATGGTTAACTCCAAAAGGTAAGTCTATCTCCCAAGAGGGTATTGTTCCTGACGTTGTTGCATCTACTACTCCAGACGATATGGCTACCGGAAAGGATCCTCAGATGGACGCTGCTATCAAATTATTGACAAACTAGTCTTAAAGAATAAGCTGATCAACGAAACCTAAATTTTAAACAAGAAAGGATTTTTGCCATGGCTACGGACTTGCTAGTCTTAGAGGTTGAACCTCAAGACATTGGAGATTCGCTTTCTGAAACTCACTGGAGAGAGGTACTCGAAAAGGTGGTTAAGATAAATTTTGAAACGGATAGAGGGCTGTTCTCAAGTGTTGGTTTGATCACCGACGAGCATACTGTTAGTACGACTGTCGGAGCGGTTCTTAATAGGAATCGCGCCAGAGTAAAGTATTATCAAGACGGAGGCATTGAAACTGCTGGAGATGTAGTCAAAGCAGAGCAAAAGCTTTCGGCTAGTATATACCCTATGTACGTCCCTCGGGTGGGTAAGGTGGAACTCAGTAGGGAAATCCAAAGTGACAGTCTTTTAGTGGTAAATCATTGCAGAAAGGATTGGAGCGTCGACAGGTTTTCTTTTAGAGGAAGTGCTAAGGAAAAAGATCTCATCAATTTCCAAATAAACTGTCCTCCGAATGGTATTGCTGGGGCTCCGATCTTTTCTTCTGAACAAAAATTGATTGGAATGATTGTTGGCAATATCCCACACACGAGATACTTTCTCGCCGTTCCTTGGGGGACTTTCTTCGCCAACAGGGTCGAAATACTTTGATCTTTATTTTTTTAGACAGCGCGGAATAAAATCCCGCGCTGTCTTTATTTTTTTTCAAAATGGTATAATGAGATAATGCATATTGAAGGGGTTAAGAATTTTTACCGACGCTTTGAAAGACATATTTCCTCAGCTTCTCTTTTGGGAGGATTCTTGTTTGATATTTTTACCCTTAAGAGGGTGGATTTATTTTTAGAAAATTTTTGGGTTATCGTTCACTTGTTAATGGCGGCTACTGGGATCTTTTTGCTTAATTTGTACGGTGAAAAAAGCGCTAAGATTCATTTTTGGCTAATAATAGCAATCCAATTTGCTTTCGGGGGACTTCTTAGTGTTTTCCTTGTTTTTTATTTTAGAAGTGCAAATTTAGCTGTTAGTTGGCCATTTCTTCTCATTTTGATGATGGCCTTTATTGGCAACGAAGCTTTTAAACACCGCTATAGTCGACTTGGTTATCAGGTTGCTATTTTATTCCTTTCTATTTATTCGTTCTTCATTTTTTTTGTTCCAGTGGTTGTTCATCAAATTGGAGACAAAATCTTTCTGTTGAGCGGGGCCATTAGCTTATTGGCAATATCTTTTTTTATTTTTCTTCTGGCTATTTTTACTAGAGAGAAATTTAAACAAAGTGGCAAGAGGATAGTTGCAAGCGTCGTCATTATTTTATTTCTTGTGAACACTCTTTATTTCACAAATATCATTCCACCGATTCCGCTCTCTCTTAAGGAAGCTGGTATTTTCCATTCAGTAGTCAGAAATGCTAGTGGTAATTATGACGTTCAGTATGAACAGCAACCATGGTATCAGTTCTTCCAAGCCTATGAGGTTTTCCACCAGGTACCTGGAGAACCTATATATGTTTATAGTGCCATTTTTTCTCCGACCACCTTAAATACTACGATCACAC
>CAJBRS010000045.1 GCA_903958115.1 uncultured bacterium
ATATGCAATACAAAATTGCATACCAAGGGCGGGATTCTAAAAAGAATAGCGCGGTGCCACCTTAGTTTTGGAAATAAAAAAAACGCCCACAAAAAATTGGAGCGATTTTGTTTCACTCATTGACTCATACATCGTTGATCATTTGATCGCTGACAGACATCAATTATCCCTTGGTTACGGAGGATACCGGATTTCCACGCCACTCGTGTTTTGCAGAAATCATCCTGTTGGTGCCAACCGCACTTAACTATTTAGGCCCAATCTCTTGAGTGTGAAGCCAAGCTTCTCCAAGAGACCTAAACATGGATTTTGTTGACTGAAATGTGCTGGCGAAATAATAGCACAGTTATTTTCTTTTAACAACCGATTGAAAAAACTTCTCTTGAAAATTTACAGCAGTCATAATCTCAGTGTCTGTTATATCCTTTTTATCATCTGAGACAACAATCAATTTAGGATCATCAATGTCGTCAGTACGTTCAATATATGCGATGCAGGTGCCAGTGAATTCATCTAATGACTTGTTTGGGCCGATAACGTAGGCATCCAACTCTTCCCCATCGGCCATTTTGGTATTAGGAATAAAGCCATAATTTACTTCGTATCTAAAACCATGCTTGGGGTGATTAGATCCAAGAGGTCTGTCCATTTTGACTGTGACTGTTTTATTTAAATATTTATCCATTAAACTCTTGGCTTTTTACCTCTGAGACCTCTGCAATTAATTTCTCTAGCAACTCCATTGATAATCCGGCAGCGCTATCAATCCTTCCTTCAATATGATCTATGTACGGTGCCAAGACTTCATCTTGGATGACAAATCCACCAGCTCCTTTGAACGGCTGACCAGAAGCAATGTATTCTTTAATAAAGTTCTCAGGCATCGGTTTAAAATACACAGTTGTCCTTTGTAATCCAGAAACTCTTTTACCTGTTTCGGTATTTATGACCACAGTGGCTCCGAGCGTCACTGCAGGTGCTTCAGAATAGCTTCGTAGGAATTCTGTGGCCTGTTCCTCTCCGACAGGTTTTTCTCGGACATTTTCTTTGTAAAGAATCACCTGATCGGAAGTGATTAGTATAGATGGCTCTTTGACTTGTGGAAGTAAAGCATCAGCTTTTGCGTTCGCAATCGCCATTACAAGCTCTTCGGGGTTTTCTTTTCTGATGGCCTTTTCATCAATATCTGCGGCCATGACTTCAAAGTTATACCCTGCTTTTTGTAAGACTGATCTTCTTCCTGCTGACGATGATCCAAGTATTATTTTCATATTTTTATTTAGTTTCTTCTCCGTTTTTAATATATCGTAACTCGTCTGATAAAATTGTTCCGTTCTTAAAATCGTTAGCCAGTTTTGTGGGCAGGACTTTTATAGTGTCAGTTGGACTAATCCAGCACATCTCAAAAATTTCAGAAGCGTGAGATCGATTCAGTTTTTCACACTCAACATAATCTGAAGAATTAGTAACTTCAAATATAAATTCGATTGATTGAGTGTTGTCTCTAGTAAAATTATTTATATATAAAAGTCGGCCGATCACCGGCTCAACACCAAGCTCTTCGATGATTTCTCGAATCAAACACTCTTTGACTTCCTCTCCCCATTCTAAATGGCCGCCGGGAAGTGCCGCAAAATCAACGTCCTTCCCATGCCTAACAACCAGTAATTTATTTTCGTGTATTATCACCGCTCGGCAACGGACAACTAGTTCTTTGTTTGGGGTCATGACGAGATTATAACATTTCTAAACCCCCTGCAATTCAATATGGAAGGTGGATCCTTTACCGGCACCCTCTGACTCCGCCCAAATTTTACCGTTATGGGATTCAATCATTTTCTTGGCAACATAAAGACCGAGGCCGGTACCCATGATGTTTGTTTTGGAAGCGTCAGGTGCACGAGTGAATTTTTCGAAGAGTCGTGGTAGAACTTCTGGCTTGATACCGACGCCAGTGTCTTGAATTGTTAGCTCGATTAGACTACCGGGATTTTTCTTAGACAGTTCTACTTTGATCCAACCCTTAGGAGTGTACTTGATTGAATTATCCAAAAGATTTGATATCACTTGCTTGATCTTGCCTTGGTCGGCCTTGATGATATAGGTGTCGTTTACATTAAAATCAAAGGTGACATTGAGGCCTGCTTTATCACTGACGGGTTTTAATTCTTCTACGACAGTTTTAGTTAGCTCCTTAAAATCAAAAGTAGAAAAATCATACTGCATTCTGCCCTGCTCAATTCGCGACACATCCAAATAGTCACCAACGAGTACAGCCAAAGCGGTCGATGATCTGAAAATTTTATCGACAGCTTCTTTAACAGGTGCAGATACTTCACCGAAATCCCCTTCCAAAATGAGCGAGGCATAACCCTTCAAGGCAGTTAACGGCCCACGAAGCTGATGCGATGCCAACGATACGAATTCTGACTTCTGCTGGTCGAGCTCTTTTAGGCGTTCGTTTGCAGCCTCGAGACCTTTTGCAAGATCTTCAATTTTTTCGCGCTGAGCAATCTCTTTGTTAGTGCTTTTTATAAGAAAAATACCAAAAATAAACGATAAGAGGAACAAAATTAAGTTGGCGTATAGATCCATCGGCGTCTGAGACAATAACGCTCTTATAAGGATAAATATCCAAATTGCAAAAGTAAGGAACTGTGTCGCGACAGCTTTTATGTTAAAAAGTTTATACTTAAGCATTGAATATCCTAGAAAAAAAGGAAAGACTGCTACAAAAAAATTACCGATAGGTAGAATATCTACACCCCACCACAATGGAAAATTTG
>CAJBRS010000046.1 GCA_903958115.1 uncultured bacterium
ATGCCTCTTCAAGTGCGTAGGAAAAACCTTGATCTTTTGTGTTTGCTACGTACACCAAGACATTCACTTCCTTTCTGGATCCCAAACTAGTGAGTGCTCGACTGAGTGTTTGGTTGACGTCCTTCTTCCATTTTTCAGGAAGTGTAACGCCAGCGTTGATCACTCGGTCGAGCTCAATTTCGCCATAGGTTCCGTAATATATCTCTGGGTAGGGTCGGATGAGATCCTTGTAAAGCGCTTGGCTTCCATGAATCTTTTTTACCGAGTCCGACGCCTTTAAGTAATTAACGAAAAAGTGAGGTCTGGCTGCTGGGATAATTCCACAGCGGTTTGAGTCGTAGGTGGCGTAGTACATGTTTCCATCACCAAAGCTTGATTGGTTGGTGTGGTAAAGGGTTTTCTTTCTCTCGTTGCCGAAATATCGGGCGAGAGTTCGGTAAAGATCTTTGTTTGTTGTGATGTCCCCGACAGTCGTCAACTCTTTCCATTCGGGAGAATGGTATTCATAGCTGACTTCTGTGTGACTTCCTTTACTGTTTCCCTTTGAGTCCGTGCCATTTGAGACTTCTCTCTCGACACGCTCTGTCCACTCTTCGTGATATTCCGCACCTGTGACGTAGCCGTTCCATATTTCTGTGTCAGCCAATTTACCCGTTGTCGAGAAAAAGAGGCTAAAAAGAAGAATAAGGGAAATGGTAGAGACAGCCAGTTGTATTGGCAACTCAAGCAGGGTGAATTCTTCTGGGTTGGTCAGTTTTCGATAGACACCGAATCCGGTGGCTATGATGAGCATGATCCAAAATCCCAAATTGTAGTGGATTACCAGGAATAATTTTCCTATGTATCCAGAAGAGGGTCCAATGCTTGTGCCAGCAAGGGCGATCATAATAATCCCCACTACTGCTGATACGATAAGGAAGAAGATTCCGAGTGGTATTAACACTTCGGGATCAACATCACCCGCATTTTTCTTTCTCATAAATTGTCGGCCTTTAGATTTCAAGGAGCGAATGGTCCGGCAGTTTTCGTACTTTCGGATATAACCAAGTTTCCTTGTTTCCTCGCGTTTTTAGCATATTTTTTGATTGAAGTCAATAGAATGTGCGGAATGTCTTAGCGGGCTTTTGATATAATAATTGGATGGAGAAGATTTTTATTAAGAATAGAAAGAATCAGAAATTGGCTGTGGTGATCGAAAAATCCAAAAATCAAAAAGGGTTGTCTTTTGTTATGCATGGTCTTGGTGGATACAAGGAGCAGAAAAATATTAGGACCATGACACAAGCTTTCTTAGACAATGACTACACTGTTGTTACTTTTGATACGGCTAATACTTTTGGTGAAAGTGATGGTTGTTATGATGATGCCACTGTTACTAATTATTATGAGGACTTGGAAGATGTTTTAGATTGGTCAAAAAGTCAGGCTTGGTACCAAGAACCTTTTTGTTTGACTGGCCATAGCTTGGGCGGTATTTCCGTGGCTTTGTTTGCAGAGAAATTTCCATGGAAGGTGAAAGCTCTGGCTCCGATCGCTACAGTGGTGTCCGGAAAATTAAGCGCTGAAAAAGAGAGAACTCCTGAGGATAAAAAAGAATTTAATAATTGGAAGAAATATGGATACAAGGAAGTATCCAGTAATTCAAAACCTGGCATGAATGGAAAGCTGAAATGGTCTCACATGGAAGATCGCATGAGATACGACTTGTTGCTGGAAGTGGGTAAGCTGACCATGCCGGTGCTTTTGATAGTGGGAACTAAAGATACTTCCACGCCGGTTGATCAACAGAAGATTCTTTTTGAAGCGTTGCCGATTGGAGCTAAAGAACTTCATGTCATTGATGGCGCTCCGCATACCATCAGAGAGTCAGAGCATCTGGATATTTTGTATGGATTTTTTGATAAGTGGATTAAGGGTTTGAAATAATTATTGTAAGGCTGTTATTTTTGTGTTACCTTACGCTTGAAACTAAAAACTAGAAAGTAGGTATTTATATGGCCGAATCCAAATTCACCATCTCTCGTGGGGAAACTGGAGGCTCTAAGCAGATCACTTTTTACTATTGTTCAAAAGTAAACTTTGCTGAACTTCGCGAAATTGTGGCGAAAGAGTTCCCTGGGGTACCCGAAACAAGTCTGAATGTATTTCCGGGTATCGTTAGCTGTGTCATCACAGATGGCAAAAGCCTGGAGGTTCCAACAACCTAATGAAAATCAAAAGACGTCTTAAATCGCCTGTCACAAGTGTTATCTTGTGGGGCGATTTTCTTTTAGGTTTATTGCCAAGTTTTAATATTTATTATATTGTTCGATTTAAGAAAATCTTTTGATTTTTGAAACAATTAACAAGTTAGAAAGGGCTCACAAATGGATATCTCGACTATTTCTTTTGAACTGCTGCGTGAGGGAGAAAGAATCATTGGCTTCGGATTGACCGCCAGCGGAGAAGCTGATGCGGAACACTACTGTTTATCTTTCCCGAAGGCTGAAAAGTTGAATAAGGCCAATGTTCGAATCGAAGGAACAAAGATTCTCTTCAATCACGACGGCTTAAGTTATGCGGAGGCGGGTATTCTCTCGGGATCCGGTGGCGTGTTTACTCACGATGTTACTCCCGAAGAAGCTGTAGCCCTTCATGATCTTTTGGAATGCAAGGGTGTTTACGAGGGGATGACTCCTCATGTGAGAATCCTGCATGACTTTAATAAGGGCTTTAATCTTGTGGTTAAAAGATAGCGATCCTTAGTACACTGGCAGACGTGAATCGCAAAGCCTAGCACCCCGCATAAAAAC
>CAJBRS010000047.1 GCA_903958115.1 uncultured bacterium
CAGCCCACCACACAATCGCACAACATAACCTCTGAAAGAGACTAAGACGCGGGGCGTGCTGCCCCGGAGCGGTCTCTTTCAGAGGTTATGTTGTGCGATTGTGTGGTGGGCTGATGACTTACTGTTATGCTATAATTTTGAGTAATGGAAACACAATATCAAAAACTAGGAATTCGGACTTTTTGGGTATTCGTCTTAGAGAACAGCGGTCTTGCAGCTTTCATCTTTCTCTTGTGGCTTTTCTTAATAATCATTGAGGGAATCGGTATACCAAAAGTCTTTTCTTTTGCATCTGCTTACCCAGTTATTATTTCTATCATTAATACTGGTTTCGCATGGGGAGTTCTTATTGGTTTATTACTATGGATAGTAGCTCTTCTTTTTGCCTTCTTGGGAGCTGGACTTGATTATTATGGATATCAATTTTTCCTAGATGTTGATGCTTTAAAAATAAAACGTGGGGTTATCAATAAAGATGAAATATCTATCCCCTACCGACAAATCGCCAATGTCGATGTTGAGCAAACCTTCGTACACCAACTTCTTGGGGTGGCTCGTGTGGCTATTCTAACGGCTGGCCACGAAGACAAAAACGGCGATACAAATGAAGACTTCTCCGAAGGAGCTCTCCCTGTGATTGAAAAAGATAAAGCCGAAGAAATGCGCGACATTTTAATAAAACGCGCAAATGTAGAGAAAGTTATGAATGTGGAACAAAAGTAACATCAACACCCTGCTTTTTCCACAACCTAATTAGATTTTCTATATTTCTTTTATTTTCCTTTTTAGCACGCTCTATAGCTATCTTCTTGTCAGCCAAACCTATAGGGGAAAGAACTTTGTCCGGGGTTAAAGCAACAGGGTCAACTTTATCTAGAGGTCTACCCACCAAAGCCTCCGTGTTTGTTATATCCTTGAGTTCATGAGCGGAATTAGCTAACTTAGTATTTATCTCCTCAGCAATTTTTTTAGCAGCCTCTCCCATTTCACCAGAGATAGCAGCACTCAATATTTCATTATTAATTGAAGCAGGATCTTCATCGACAAGTCTCTGTCTATTCTTCCCTAAATATTTTTTGAACCCCTCATCTTGGGCCAATAAACCTAAAAGGTTTTTACTAACGGACTCCTGCCCCTTGTATAATCGGAAAAAATTACTATCCTTAGAAACCTTGTACTCCCAGACGCCATGAGAATCGACCACCTTATTTCTTATATGAACTTTATTACCATCAAATTTGGATACTAATTCACAAGCTAAGAACATATCTGCTGTGCTTGGTGGCATAGAAAAAATTGGTGTTGGGTGCGTATGTATGACATCCAACTCTTCATCGTCTTTATGAGCTTCCACAGCATCAAGTGGAACAATTGACATTGATTTTTCCTGCTTCCCTAAATCCAACCACTCCGTTCTACCCTCTTTGTTTTTTACATAGAAAGCCAGATGTTCTGGCTCTCCAGCAAGCGCAATCTTCCTGAAATTGTCTACACCCTCCTTATATTTTGGGTCTCTAGAGTCCTCAAGGTTTTCCGCAGAATTACTACCTGAAGATTCACGCCCACCAAAAATAGTTCCGAGTGCCGCCAGAGCACCAGTCTTAATAAAATCTCTACGAGAAACCCCAGGAGATCCTGTTAACTGTCTTCTGACCTCCTCTAAACGTTCCTCATCTTTCGTTGTCCTTTCTTGTTTTTTTACTTCTAATAAACCAGAGGTGTTTTCAACCACTTGACCAGCTTCCTCTTGAGGTTGCTCTACTTTTTTTGTTATATCCCCGTCCTCTGTGGATTTTTTATATCCTTCAAAACTATTCATAAATAATTGATCTTATAACCTAGTCAAAATTTCCGGTCCATTTTTAGTGATAGCGACGGTATGTTCAAAGTGGGCTGAACGCTTGCCGTCAGCGGTACGTACAGTATAACCATCTGCTCCAAAAATAATCCTAGCAGTTCCCTCATTTACCATAGGTTCAATAGCTATAACCATCCCCTCTTTGAGGGCAGGACCTTGACCTTTCCTTCCAAAATTAGCAATGAATGGATCTTCATGAATAGAATAGCCAACACCGTGACCACCAAGTTCGACTGGTAACGATAATCCTTTTGGCTTAATAAACTTTTCTATCGCGTAACCAATATCACCAGTTTTAGCACCAACCACAGCAGCATCAATCCCAATATACAAAGCTTTTTCAGTTGATTCTAAAAGCTTTTTAGCTTTACTATCAATATTGCCAACGCCCACAGTCACTGCACTATCAACAACAAGATCCTTATAAGAAATACCCATATCGAGAGAGACAATATCTCCTTCTTTCAAGATTTTGGGCTTCTCATTTGGAATGCCGTGGACAACTTCTTCGTTGATAGATACACAAATGGCTGCTGGGTAAGGCCTAGGAGCTCCATAAGGCTTATAGCCAAGAAAAACCGGCACTACGTTCCTTTCCTTACAAAGCTTCATAGTAAGACTATCAATCTCTTTAGTAGAAACACCCGGCTTAACCTCCTTAGAAAGAGCAGACAAAATTTCAGCTAGATATCTACCAGCTTGTCTTAGTATTTCTATATCTTCTGTGGTTTTTATCGCAATCATCTAAAGAAAAATTAACTAAAAAATATTACACCCTTTAATCCCCTCGACAATCTTAGCAAAGACTTCCTCAACAGGATGATCACCATCAATTTTCAAATAATTATAGTCAGGACTTTTGTTGAAAAAATCAAAAGCCGGAACCACATCGGCATCAAACCAATCTAAACGCTTCTTAATTTTGTCTGGAGTCTTATCATCCATTCTGCCACGCGCAGTTAGACGAGCCGTTGAAAGCTCTCTACTAACATCAAGATGAATAACAAAAGGTTTTGCTCTTTTGAAAAATTTCATAGCAGTATCTAAAATTCTGGCCTCAGGTAAAGAACGAGGAGTACCATCCAGAAAAAGATGCTCGTTGCCAGTCATGTGTTCAAGCAAAAAATTTGACCACATCCATGCAGCCAAGAAGTCTGGCTGTCGAACATCATCTTGATAAATCTGAGCAGATAGCTTATTAGCAAGCTTGTCTCCTTTAATAAACTCACGAAAACGAGCTCCGGTCTCAACGTAAAAAAATGGATGTTTGTGTTCATCCTGATTTTCAATATAGTCTTGTAGAAGCTTAGCTTGAGTACCCTTTCCGCACCCCGAACGACCCATAAATATAAATGTTTGTGGAACCATGAATTGCAGTATATCGCAAAAACTCTTGCAGTGCACTATATTTTTCAACGAGTAACAAAAACTCAGAACATTGTCTTATGCAGTCCGTGGGACCCCCTCCGAGTCGGCGAGGAGTGGGTGACGGACAAATAAGATAATGTTCCGAGTTTTTAGTATTCGCGAGCAGATAACTGAGCGTCGATCTTCTTTACTAGATCAAGAACAACAGACACAACGATAAGAAGAGCTGTACCACCGATAGCTAATGAAGTAATACCAGTAATAGCTTTAAGAATTAAAGGAAGAACTGCAATTAAACCTAGGAACAAAGCCCCTACAAAAGTAATGCGGAGTAGAATCTTTGTAAGATGAGCGGAAGTAGGAGCCCCTGGTCGAACACCAGGAATGAAGGCACCATTTTTCTGCAGATTAGTAGAGATCATTTCTGGATCGAAAGTAACAGCTGTGTAGAAATAAGTAAACAAGAAGACAAGAACAAAGTAACAAATACCGTAAAATAATTGGTTCGAAAGAAAATTTAAAATACTGTGAGAAATACCACTTATCATTGCATTCTTCATGGTTGCCAAGATATTGAACAAAAATTGAGGAATAAGAAGAATTGATAGAGCAAAGATAATTGGAATCACCCCCGCCTGATTAAGACGAAGTGGTAAATATGTAGAAACTCCACCATATACTTTATTTCCTCGAACACGTTTAGCATAAGTAACCTGCACTGGACGCTCTGCCTCGTTTACCAATACAACAGCATAGATAATGAAGACTACCGCAACCAAGAAAGCTAAGTACATTGGAAGCTGTCCTACATCAAAAGAGAATAGAGCCTGAGAAATACTCAAAGGAAGTCTAGCTACGATACCAGCAAAGATGATCAAGGAGACACCATTACCTACTCCAAATTCAGTTATAAGCTCACCCAACCACATCATAAGTACAGAACCACTCATAATCACCACAACGTCAGTAATTAGCTTGAATACCGTCAATGAGGGAACAATACCTTGTCGCTGTAAAAGGATAAGAAAACCAAAAGCTTGTACCAAAGCAAGAGGAATAGTAAGAAGTCGTGAATATTGATTTATTTTCCTACGGCCAGCTTCCCCTTCATTCTGAGACATTTCTTTTAACTTACTCGACATCATCGTCAATAACTGCATGATGATTGTTGCGGTAATGAATGGACCAACAGCTAACATAGCAATAGACAGAGTGGATAGACCTCCTCCTGAAAATACGTTGAGTAGGCCGATGAACTGGTTGTTTCTCAAGAAAGCGGCTAGCTGATTCTGGTCAATGTTTGGAATTGGAATAGAGGCCAAAAGACGAGTCACAATAAGAATACCAAACACAAAAAGCATTCGGCCGCGAAGACCTTTGTCAGTCCATACCGCTCGTATTTTTTCTATGAATTTAGTCATGTTAATTACTTAACTTCCCCACCAGCCTTTTCGATTTTAGCTTTAGCCTTTAAGCCAACAGCACAACCGACAACAATAACCTTAATAGATATTTCTCCGTCTGAGACAATCTTGACCTGTTGATTCTTTCCTTTGTAAGCCTTTAGAATCCCTTTAGCAACAATTGTAGCTGGAGTCACCTTTGAACCATTAGAAAAGTTTTTAGAAATTTGGTCTAGACTAACAACGGTAGGCTTAATCTGAATACTCAAATTACTGCTCTTGCCTCGTCCACGCATCTTAGGAATCTTCTTGATAAGGTCTCGGAGCTCTGGTCTCTTCTTTCTACCAGAACGAGCATTCTGCCCTTTTGTTCCTCGTCCAGATGTTTTACCGCGAGTACCACCACGCCCTACTGGAGCGCTTTTCTTATTCTTTGTCTTTCTTTTTAGTGTATGAGCTTGCATGTTTTTTCTTTATGGAATTTATGACTTGATAGGCTTAAGTTTTAACATACCAAGAGCCTTAATAGCCACCTTAGCATTATTTAACTTATTCTTTGTGCCAGATCGAAGCTTCGCAGTAACATCCTTGATACCAGCAAGCTCTAGAACATCGCGAACTGAGCTACCAGCGACAATTCCTTTTCCTTTTGCTGGCATGATCATGACAACAGCACTTCCGAATTTAGCTTCGACATCGTGAGGAATGCTCATATCTTTTGTGGTCTTTACAGTAATCATATGTCGGCGAGCATTTCTGAAGGCCTTTTCAATAGCTAGTGATGTGTCGCCAGCTTTTCCAATTCCAACACCAACAGATCCTTTGCGGTTACCAGCAACAATTGAAACGGAGAAACTAAAACGTCGTCCTCCGGAAGCCACACGAGTCACTCGACGAATATCAATAATCTTCTGATCAAACTCTGGTTTAGCACGAGGCTCTCGACGAGGCTTTCGATCATTTTTTCGGCCATCTCTAGGGGCATTACCAAAATCTCGGAAATTCTTCTTTGCTGTTATGGCTGCAGGAATAACCGGAGCTGAAACTTCAGCTACTGGCGCAACTTCTACAATATCGTTTTTTGTATTATCTTCGTTCATATATTTAAAATTCGAGTCCTCCTTCACGAGCTCCTTCAGCCAAAGCGGCGACACGCCCGGTGTAAATAAAACCTCCTCGATCAAAGACAACCTTATCAATCCCCTTTGATTTTGCAAGTTTAGCTAATTCTGTACCAACTGTCTTTGCTTCATCAGCCTGCTTACCCTTAACGTCTTTAGAAGAAAAGGCAACTAAAGTTGTTCGGCTTTCGTCGTCAATAATCTGTGCGGAAATATATTTATTTGACTTAAACACGGATAGTCGTGGTCGTAGAGCTGTACCAGAGATCTTTGCTCTAATACGCTTCTGTCGTCTTGTTCGCTGGGTTGTTTTAATGTTTGTTTTCATATTTTTGTATTCCCTTCATACTTCATACTCTATACTGATTTTTTGCCCTGCTTTCGGCGGATTATCTCTCCATCATAATGAAAACCTTTACCCTTGTAAGGCTCAGGCTTCTTAAGAGCTCTGATAGAAGCAGCCATCTGTGAAACCTTTTCCTTATCGTGTCCAGTGAAGGTAAAAATGCCCTTTTCTACGAGAACTTTAATATCTGTAGGAATTTTTATCTTAACTGGATGAGAGAAACCTAGGTTTAGAGTCAGTGTGTCGCCAGCAACCTCACCCTTATATCCAATACCTTCAAGGATAAGCTTTTCAACAAACAATTCATTAACACCTTTGACCATATTAGAAATGTGAGATGCGTATGTTCCCCACAAAGCTCGGCTTTCAATAGAGTCGTTTGCTGGAGTTAGTGTTATTTCTTGATCACCAATCTTGATATCAATTTCTGGCTTAAAAACCTTAGTGATCTCACCTTTTGGTCCTTTCACGGTCAAAGATCCTGAAACAAATTTCACTTCAGTCTTTTCTCCGATCGCAATGATTTTTTTTCCGATTCTGGACATGATTTTAAATTACCAAATTTTAAACAATACTTCTCCCCCAACATTTTCTTTTTTAGCCTCTTTGTCAGTCAAGACACCTTTTGGGGTTGAAAGAACAAGTAGACCTTGACCATTCTTTACAGATCGTATTTCGCTTGCAGCCTGATACATTCTCTTTGAGAATGTTGAGAGTCTTTTGACTCCTGTGATTCTTGATTTGCCTTCATTATAAGCAACCTCAACTTCAATATACTTCTCGGCCTTTTTACCCTTCTTTGAAACTGAATGGATATAGCCTTCTTTTTGTAAAAGCTCCAAAACAGCTAAATTAAAATTTGAGAATGGAGAAACAACATACTGGCGACCTGAAACGCCGGCGTTCTTTAAATTAACAATTAAATTTGAGATTGAATCTTTTACCATGATGATTTTTTAATACCAGGAAGCTTACCTTCGTTAGCAGCTTCTCGGAAACAAATACGACAGAGAGCGAAATCTCTCATGTAGGCATTTTTTCGTCCACAGCGAAAACATCGTCGGACAATTCGGGTTGAAAATTTTGGTGTTTTTGCGGCTCTCGCCTTTACTGATGTCTTTGCCATAAATTAAAAACGCTTGAAAAAGCGTGGTTTCTATACTATCAGGGTGACTATTTAAAGTCAAACATTTAAGCCTTCTTAAATGGAAAACCGAGATGAGTCAAGAAAGCCTTAGTCTGCTTAGCATCCTTTGAAGTAGTTACCACTGTAACAGCAAAGCCAAAAACGTCTTTTAGCTCTTCATCGGATGTTTCTGGGAAGATAGTGTGCTCTTTAATACCAAGGGTATAATTACCCATTTCATCAACAGCGGTTGGTTTAATACCTCGAAAATCTTTTGTTCGAGGAAGAGCTATATTCACTAAACGATCAAGGAAATCAATCATTCTTTGACCACGCAATGTTACCTGATAACCCACAGCGTCACCTTCGCGAACTTTAAAAGTGGCGATTGATTTTTTAGCTGTTCTCTCAGACGCTTTTTGTCCAGAAATCTTAGCTAAACGATCCCCAATCAAGGTCTTCTTGTGTTTATCCTTAGCTGATCCTGTACCAGAACTAAGAACCACCTTCACCAACTTTGGTGACTGCATCTTATTCTTTAACTGAAACTCGTGTTTAAGAGTCTCAAAAGCGCTATTCTGTTTTTCTTTAATTGAAATTGATTTCATGGTATTAAATTTCTTTGCCTGTTTTCTTTGCAATACGAACCTTTCGATCTCCAATCATCTTGCTGCCAACTCTGGTTCGCTTTCCGTCAACGGCCAACATGACATTTGATACATTAATTGGAAAAGCCTGCTCAATAATCTGACCTTTCTCCCCTGCCTTTTTTGCTCTCTGGTTTTTCTTGTGAACATTTATACCAATAACCAAAACTTTATTTTGAGCAGGAAAAACTCGAGAAACTTTTCCAGTCTTTCCCTTATCTTTACCAGCAATCACTATTATATTGTCGTTTTTCTTGATTTTCATGGAATTTTTATACTACTTCTGGGGCTTTTGAAACAATAGTCTGGAAACCTAGATCCGCCAACTCACGAGGGATCGGACCGAAAATACGTCCAGCAATTGGCTCTTTCTTTCCTTTTTCTAAGATAACCACTGCATTCTCGTCGAAACGAATGTAAGAACCATCTTTTCGACGAAGAGGCTGTCTCTGTCGCACAACCACAGCCTGTAGAACATCTTTCTTCTTAACAGCTTTACGAGGTTCTGCTTTCTGAACAGATAAAACAAGAATGTCCCCGATGCGAGCATAGCGCTTCTTGGAACTACCAAGAACCTTGAACACTCGGCCGATTTTGGCTCCGGAGTTATCTGCAATATTCACAATTGATCTTGGTTGTACCATGTTATTTTATTACTTGAAAATGCTTGTCTTTTGAAATTGGTCGACACTCTTCAATGGTGGCATTATCACCAATCTTCAATGTATTGCCAGCATCATGAGCTTTGTATTTCTTACTTACTTTCATGAACTTCTGATATTTTGGATGCTTTTCGTAATTGTGCACCAAAACTACCACTGTATCTTTCATCTTATCTGATACAACTACTCCTGAAAAAATATGCTTTTTTGATTTCTGTTCCTTTTTCATGATAATTATTTGGTTCGAGCTACAATCTTAGTCTTTACTGGAAGTTTGGTGCCTGCTTTCCTTAGAGCTTCTCTAGCATCAGCTTCTGAAACTCCATCGATTTCAAAAAGAATTCGGCCTGGCCAAACTTCAACACAATAACCCTGTAAATCTCCCTTACCTTTTCCAAGCTTTACTTCTGGTGGTTTTGCAGTAAAAGGACGATCTGGGAAAACTCGGATCCACATCTTTCCAACCTTACTTACTGTTCTAGCCATAGCCTTTCGTGCTGATTCTAGCTGGTTTGACTTAATTCGATGAGAAGACATAGCTTTAAGGCCGAAAGATCCAAAAGCGACTGTTGATCCTCTAGTAGAAGAACCAACACGATCTGGATTTCGTCTTCCTGTTTGCCACTTTCTGAATTTTACTTTTTTAGGTAATAACATGGTCGTAAGTAAAATTATTTCTTAGCAAAGATCTGACCCTTATAAATCCAAACCTTAATACCAATGTTTCCATAGGTCATTCGAGCTTCAAACTGGTTGAAGTCGATATCGGCTCGGAAAGTCTGAAGTGGAATTCTTCCCTTCTTAAGCTCCTCTTTTCGTGACATCTCGGCACCTCCGAGTCGTCCTGAAAGCAAGATCTTAACACCCTGAACCTCTCTATTAGCCATCACCTTATCAATTGTTTGTTTCATGACACGTCGGAATGGTAGGCGCTTCTCAAGACCCTCAGCAACCATTTGAGAGACAATAGACGCATTTGATTCAGGTGAGCGAACTTCTTCAACATCAATTTTAAGCTCTTCATTATGACCAAGCTTAAATCGCTTTAATTGTTTAACAATGTCGTTTCGAAGCTTCTCAGCTCCCTCTCCACTTCGGCCAATAATAATACCTGGTCGAGATGTTTTAATGATGATTCGCCATGTCTTTGCGCTTCTTTCGAATTCAATATCGCTAACATAAGAGCTTCTAAGCTTTTCTTCCAAATATTCACGAATCAAGATATCACACTTAAGATTATCCCTGTATTTCTGATCCATGCCAAACCATCGACTTTTCCAGTCGCGGATGATTCCTAGTCTATGAGAATATGGGTGTACGGTATGTGACATGTTATTTTTTTGATTCTAAAACAATTGAAATATGACTTGTTCTCTTATTAATCGGAAAAGCTGACCCTCGAGCTCGAGGGCGTCGGCGCTTTAAGGTAGAACCGTTGTTTACGGTAATCTCTTTAATAACTAGACTTTCCTTCTCAAGATTGAAGTTAGTTTTAGCATTATCTACGGCAGATTTCAAGAGCTTTGTAATAACCTCTGCTGCTTTCTTGTCAGCAAACTGCAAAGTAGTTACAGCTGCTTCTACTTTTTTGCCTCGCACCAAGTCAGCCACTAGGCGAACCTTTCGAGGAGACTGTCTGTAACTGTTAAGTGCGGCTTTCATGATAGTTTATTATTTTTTAGCGGTATCGACTGTTGAGGCTTTAGCTGCCTTAGCGGCGTTAATTTCAGACTCCTTCTTAGCGGCTTCAAGCTCCTTCTGCATCTTTCCTCCGTGTCGTAGGAATTTCTTTGATGGTGAAAATTCGCCCAATCGGTGACCTACCATATCTTCTGTAACCAACACATCAAGATGAGCCTTACCATTGTGAACACCAAAAGTGAACCCAACCATTTCTGGAGCAATCTGACTGCGACGAGCCCAAGTTTTAATAACCCCAGTTTCTAGGGGTTTTTTTCCTTCAATCTTCTTCAGTAATTTTTCGTCCACGTATGGACCTTTGTTGAGTGAGCGTGTCATAAAAAAAGCTCGTTAAGAGCTTGAACTACCATATTAGCAAACTATGGTTCGATGTCAAATGTGTTGATAACAAGGTGCCCTATTCAGGAGACTAAGACTTGAGCAAGTGCCCCGGAGCGATCTCCTGAATAGGGCACCTTGTTATCAACACATCCCAAACAAGCCATAGTTTGCTTAATATTTTAGACCTAGCAAAGAATAGTACACAAAAAAATAACCCCATATGGGGTTATTTTTTTGTGCTATTTCTGTTTGCCTACTTTTCGTCTTGAAACTATTAGATTGTTTGAGTATTTCTTTGATCGTCGTGACTTCTGGCCTTTTCCTGTAGGCTTACCCCACATAGATACCGCTCGACGTCGTCCTCGGCCCTGTCGGCCTTCTCCTCCTCCGTGTGGATGATCTACTGGGTTCATAGCTGTACCACGAACTGTTGGGCGAATACCCTTCCATCGTGATCGTCCAGCCTTTCCATAATTCTGTAAACGATTCTCGTCCTTTGAAACCTCTCCGACTGACGCCCAAGCCTTATCAGAAATTTTTCGAACTTCAGTAGAAGGCATCTTGATTTGAGCATAACCTAAGTCGTGAGCAATAACTTCAGCGTAGTTACCAGCTGAGCGAGCTAATTTAGCCCCTCCCTCTGGTTTTACTTCAACATTGTAAATGAAGGTACCAACAGGAATTTTGGCCAAAGGAAGACGATTACCAGGCTTAATATCAGCATTAGCTGAAACAAGAAACTGATCCCCTACCTTAAGAGATTTTGGCAAAAGAGCATATCGCTTTTCACCATCGTTATAGCAGACCAAAGATACGAATCCTGATCGGTTTGGATCATACTCAACAGTTAAAATCTTAGCTGGAATATCTTTTTTGTTATATACAAAATCAATTTCTCGGAAAAGGCGCTTGTGTCCAGCTCCCTTGTGGCGAGTAGTGATGCGACCATGATGGTTTCGTCCAACTGAACGTTTAAAACCATGAGTTAAAGACTTAAGAGGTTCAGAAGCTGTAACAACACCACGGTAAGTAACAGTGGTCATGTTTCGACGGGATTTTGATGTTGGTTTATATGTTTTCATGATTATTAAACGATATTTTTATTATACAAATTCAATCTTATCTCCCTTCTTAAGAAAAACAATAGCCTTCTGGTGCCCTCCTCGATAACCGATCTTTCCTCGAGCAACAGTTTTCTTTGATGGAGTCTTGGCGATGTTTACCTTGACTGGAGTAACGTTATACTGAGCTTTTACAGCCTTTGCAACAGTTTTCTTTGTCGATTTAGGACCAATTTCAAAGGTGTAAGCGTTTGATTTTTCAGCTAAAAGGCCAGCCTTTTCAGTAATGTAAGGTTTGATTTCAGAAACAACTACTTCCTTCTTAACTACCTCTTTTTTTGCAACGGTTTTTGTGGCCATGATTATTTCTTAGCTAATTTACCAGCAATAAAGCTTACAGCATTTTCTGGATCAGCAATAACTAAATACTTATAATTTAAAATTGTGGCAGGATTAATATTTGTTATTGAATCAACCTCGACGTTGCCGAAGTTATTAAAACTCTTTGAGACGTTAACATCCTTACCATTTATAGCAATGTAGGCTGAATTTTTTCTCTTAGAGAAAAGATTGTCAAAACCTTTAACAGAACTCAAATTCTTGAGTACTTCTTTAGCTTCAACTGTCTTTGGGGCAGAGAAAGAAAGTGCATCAACAAACAGAATCTCTCCATCTTTGGCCTTTTTAGAAAGAATCGTGTACAAAGCTTTAGCCTTCATCTTGCGATTAATCTTTCGAGCATAAATCTTATCGTTTCGTGGACCATGAGTAACACCTCCACCAACCCAGATAGGTGATCTTGTGGAACCATGACGTGCTCGGCCAGTACCCTTCTGTTTCCAAGGCTTCTTACCTCCACCTCGAATCTCTCCTCGCGTCTTTGTGTGGGCAACTGGTGTTCTCGCGTTTGCAAGCATCGATGTTACAACCTGATGAACAAGGTCAGCATTCCAAGGCAAACCAAAAACTTCTTCCGGTAAGGTTATTTTGCCAGCCTCTTTTCCTTTTTGATTGTAGATCTTTGTTTCCATTTTATTTTAATTTTTGAAACTTAACCTCTGATTTCAACTAATGCTCCTCGACGTCCTGGCACTGCGCCTTCAACGAAGATTGCATTGTTTTCTGAATCAATCTGAATTAATTTCAAATTTTTAACAGTAATTCTGTCGTTACCCATGCGGCCTCCCATTCTCTTTCCTTTTGCCACACGTCCTCCGTCACGTCCTCCACCTCCCAAGGAACCTGGCTCACGTTCAGAGTGTTTTTGACCATGGCTTCTAGGACCTCCTTTAAAACCATATCGCTTGATTACACCTTGAAAACCTTTTCCCTTTGAAACAGCTGAAACAGTTAGCTTTTCTCCTTCTTTGAAGAGAGAGGTGTCTAACTTATCACCGACTTTAAAGGTGTTCTCACCCTCAACTCTAAATTCCTTTAGATGAGCAAAATTACCAAGATCCTTTAGATGGCCCTTTACTGGCTTACTGATACGCTTTGAGCTTCTTGTGCCATATCCAACCTGCACAGCATCATAGCCATCAACAGCCGCTGTCTTAACTTGAGTAACAACAATCGGTCCAGCTGAAATAACAGTAACAGGGTAGACCTGTCCATTGTCATCAAAGACTTGAGTCATATATTCTTTTGTTCCCAAGATAAATTTCATATTTTTTTGCATTACATCATCTTAACGTCGATGTTTACACCGGACGGTAGACTTAAGTTTGTCAGAGCCTCCACCACCTTAGCATTAGGATTTACAATGTCAATTAATCGCTTGTGAACTCTCATCTCAAATTGTTCTCGCGCATTTTTATAGACGAAAGCCGAACGATTAACTGTGTACTTCTTAATCTCTGTTGGAAGAGGGATTGGACCAAGCACCTTCGCATCATAGCGAAGGGCTGTATCCATAATTTGTTTTACTGATGCGTCAAGAATCTTATATTCGTAAGCTCGAACACGAATGCGGAGCTTTGCAATACCATCAGCTTTTGGAGCTGTTGTTTTTGTTTTTGGCGCTTTTTTTGTTTTTGTTGTTTCAGACATAGTCTGGGTGACTTCATCTCGAAGTCTAGGGTTTTATTTAACGATTTTGGTTACAACTCCGGCACCTACTGTCTTACCTCCTTCTCGGATAGCAAAACGGTTTTTCTCTTCAAGAGCGACTGGGGCTACAAGAACTACCTTGAAGGTAACGGTATCTCCTGGCATAACCATTTCTACTCCTTCTTTCAATGTTACTTCTCCAGTAACGTCAGTTGTTCGGATGTAGAACTGTGGCTTATATCCTGAGAAGAATGGTGTGTGTCGGCCTCCTTCTTCCTTCTTCAAAATGTAAACTTCAGCTTCAAAGTCTGTGTGAGGAGTCACTGATCCTGGCTTAGCCAAGACCTGACCACGATGAATGTCATCTTTCTTAAGACCTCGAACTAGGATACCAGCATTGTCGCCGGCGATACCTTCAGCTAGAGATTTGTTGAACATTTCAATACCAGTAACAACAGTCTTCTGTGTGTCTTTGATACCAACAATTTCAATTTCTTCACCTACCTTGATAATACCTCGTTCGATACGTCCAGTAACCACTGTTCCTCGGCCTTCAATTGAGAAGATGTCTTCTACTGGCATAAGGAATGGCTTGTCAGTTTCTCGAACTGGAACTGGAATATAGGTATCAAGAGCGTTTGTAAGATCAATGATCTTCTTTGCCCATTCATCATCAGCGCTTTTAGCTTCTAGAGCCTTAAGAGCTGAACCCCGAATAACTGGGGCACCAGCGCCATCAAAACCTTGCTTTGTAAGAAGTTCTCGAACTTCTTCCTCAACTAGATCGATAAGTTCTGTATCAGGCACCATATCGCACTTGTTTAAGAAAACGATAATCTTAGGCACACCAACCTGCTTAGCAAGAAGAACGTGCTCTCGAGTCTGGGGCATAACACCATCAGTTGCAGCTACCACAAGAACAGCACCGTCCATCTGAGCGGCACCAGTAATCATGTTTTTGATGTAGTCAGCGTGTCCTGGAGCATCAATGTGAGCATAGTGACGTGCTGGAGTCCAGTATTCGTTATGAGAAAGAGCAATCGTGATACCACGAGCCTTTTCTTCAGGAGCTGAGTCAA